>DATCYX010000001.1:0-8569 GCA_036526235.1 Anaerolineales bacterium
CTAACAGTTCTTCCTGGAATAACTGGGTTAGCTCAGGTTCGCGGGCGAAGTTGCATAACCTTCGATCACATTGTCCGTTTTGATATTGAATATATTCACAATTTGAGCATCAAGAGTGATTTACAGATCTTGTGGAAGACAGTAGCCACTGTATTAAACGGCTCAGGAGCAGGATAACCAATCCCTCAATACAAAAGCGTTGGGTGGGGAAATCTAGCGATTTGCATATGCCCAGGAATTTCATCGGGGCACTGGATCCACTCCACGCACAGAGAATGATCAGCGCGGACTACAAGGTTTGTTATCTGGAACTGTAACAACCATCTATGGGGGGCGTTTATATTAACGAACCATCTCCCAGACTACCTCATATTGATGGCTATTTGCTATATCCTCTGGGAGCGTAACAAGCACCTTTATAAATTGTGGTTAAAGTGCCGATGTGCGCAATTACAGACCGACTGGGCAAGAACCAAAGCACATGAGCGAGGTTATGGAGGAGTCAGCAACAAAACCATCCATGTAATTCGCTGATATTACCTATGCTACTGCATAGTTCAGCGTATCTCAACAAATTGTGGCCAGCGAGAGGACGGCAAGGTCTCAATAAGAGCAAAAAGATTATCAAATTGATTTATCTATTTTCATCCATGAAACACTTGTTTGCTCTAACCAAGACCAGTCGCACAACTGCAAGTCTCTCCCGCCAACAACCAAATCAGAGAAAATCCTTTGCAGTCTATATAGCTGCATCTGATCCATTTATCTTAGGATACAGATGGCTTATCTAGAATTATCCCTGTCTTCGAGTAGTGAATAACGATGGTTGTTTATGAAGAAGCAAAAGAACCTTATTGGACTATCAAGATCGAAAAGATCAACGTGAACCAAATGGATTATTATTTGTCCAGTTAAATTGGTTAGAGGGGGTACAGTGTCTAAAAAGCGGATCCAATTGTCGCCCTACTACAAAGACTACTGGATCTACATTATAACAAGGCAAATAATCGACATACTAAATGTCGAAATGGCGGAGCATGCCTAGTGACCTTCAATGTGGTTGTAAGACAGCGCAACTAACAACTTTGTCACGGGACCGCAAAAATCGAGAAGTATAATCACTTTATTAAAGACCAGTTAGCAGCAAATCAACCGTCTTTGGAGATTCGTGCTCAAGTACATTATGGATAACATATCCCCCAGCTCGAATATTTCTAGATGGAAAAGTTTTTTGGTGATCAGCAGAGGGTAAGTCTATGGAAATCAAAGCCTATTTTCGTATATTGGCCAGAAGGTGGTGGATAATACCTTGTATCTTTATTCCTACCCTTCTCGCCACCGTTTACTGGACCTATCAACAGCCATTGGTTTATGAGACCGTATCTACTTTCATCATCCGACCTCGCTCCGAGCTAGTAGTTGATGATGAATTTGTGCGCGCTCTAGACATGGTCAGCAGACGCGTAGAAATCAACACCACCTTCGCAGAAGTAGCCAGCAGCCAATTAATTGAAAATTTGGCTGCAGAGCGTCTCCAATTATCCCCGGATCAATTGAAAGGTCTTCATGTAAGTGCTCGGGTCATTGGGGGTACAAATCTTATGGAGCTGACCGTACAGGGTAGAGATCCATTTGTGGTAGCTGATTTTGCGGGCGCTGTTGGAATTGAGACGGTCAAGTATGTCAGCAATCTATACGATGTCTTTGAACTCGAACCCCTGGACGAGGCCCTGATACCTAAAGATCCTGTAAAACCGATTTTTGCCTTTAATATTGGCCTAGGCGCATTCCTTGGATTAGCTTTAGGAATTGGGGTTGTTTTCCTTGTTCAATACATTCAAGCGCCCCATGATATTGAAATGGAATACTTCAATATTATCGATCGGGATACCGGTGCATTCAACAAATCGTACTTCTTATTGAGGTTATGGCAGGAGATGAGCCGCGCCAAACGCAATAAATATCCACTATCCTTGGGTCTGATCAAAATTGAGTATATAAATTCAGGAAATGATCTTCCCTCTTCTTCCAATCAAGCTGAGGCGCTTCGCCGGGCCAAGATTCTCACAGAAAAAATATTAAGAGAAGAGGACATTTTGGCTCGCTTCGACACTGATATTTTGGCATTGTTGCTACCTGATATGTCTGGAGAAAAAGCAAGATCAGTGATGGAAAACTTCATGTCAGAAATCAGTGCAATTGCCTATGATGTGGGGGGCCAAGATCACAAATTCTACTTGAAAAGCTCGGTGGGGGTAGCTTCATACCAAAACTATCTGCTAAAACAAGATCAGTTCCTTCAACAAGCTATACAAGCCCTTGAGTCAGCTAACATAGGATCGAATGGAGAAGTAATTCTTTTCTCCAATAATCATTTCCAAAAAGCATTCAAAAGCAGTAACTGATCATCCAAAGATCTAACAAGCTTGCAGGAAAACCAAAGAGAGCGCAGCCAACACCCCACCAACGATAATTAAGGGTTGGGAGTCATACTCTTTATATAACTAAGAGTACACCAGATTTTTGAGTGATGATAATTAAAATTGATCGATGATTCCGCTATGCCGGTACCTCCCATATGAGTGAAAAAGTGATTGACAGGGCCATCAACGCAGGCATGTCCAGTTCTTCGCGAGAACGAAGCTCTGAACGAAACATTGTTGCCATTGCCAAAGACGGAGGGATTACATTCGCAGGCAAAATGTTCCTTTCCGCAGTTCGGCTGGTGACTGCGGTTATCGTCGCACGCCTCCTGGGGGCGGATCAGTATGGCATGTATAACCTGGCATTGAGCACAGCCAATATCGCCATTGGCTTAGCTGTATTCGGGCTGGATTCTGCCTTGATTCGCTACATCGCCATTCAGGCCAGCCGCAAGGATGAAAAAGGGGTATGGGGTACCCTTCAAGTGGGCGTGGGTGTGGCGACCTTGCTGAGCGTGATCACAGGCACCTTCATTTTTGGATTGGCTTATTATCTGGCTGAGACCGTATTCCACGAACCCCGCCTTGTACCATTGTTGCAATTTACAGGTGTGATTGTTCCATTACTGACCATGAGCGAGGTTTTAGCTGGGGCGTTGCGTGGTTTCAAGAGAATGGATTACCCTGTCATCGCGCAGTTCGTCTTTCAGCCAGTTGTTAGGCTCATCATGATCGTGGTATTGGCATTTACTGGCTTCAATGCTGTTCATGCGATACTTACCTTTGGGCTGGCTGACTTGGCAGCCTCCATAATGCTTATTTATTTCCTAAACAAGGAGTTTTCTCTCCGCCGATCAGTGCGAGCAGCCCGACGAGACTTCCGAACGATATTTGAGTTCTCTATTCCTGTTTGGTTGTCGGAGATGTTGGTCAAATTCCACGGAAACATCCAGACTCTAATCCTTGGATCATTGAACACAATTACAGGCGTAGGGATTTTTAGTGTTGCCAGCCAGATATCAATGGTGAGCAGCCAGTTTTCCTCATCGATCAACACCTCAGCTAAACCAGTCATCGCCGAACTGCACGACCGGGCAGATATGAGGGAGATGGGGCAGATATATCAGACGGCAAACAAGTGGGCGGTGATGGTGCAAATCCCGATATTTATAACAATGGTGCTTTTTCCAGCCCCGATCTTATCCTTGTTCGGTGAAAGTTTCACAGATGGCGCGCTTGCGCTTTCAATCATCGCGTTGGCTGACCTGTTAAAAGTGGGAACAGGTATGGGGGGAATCATCATTGATATGACCGGTTATACCAAGCTGAAACTGGTAAATTCGATTTTCCGGCTGGTAGCCAATCTGGGTTTGGATATCCTGCTGATCCCTCGCTGGGGTTTATTGGGTGCAGCCGTGGCAGCACTGATTGGCGAAGGTTTCATTAACCTACTCCGTCTCTTTCAAGTGTTTTTCCTGTTTCGGTTAATTCCGTACAACCGGACCTTCATCAAACCGGTCATTGCTGGTGTAATAACGTTAGCGAGTGCCTTCTTGATTAAAACCTGGCTTATCTTGGATGGGGGATTATTTTTTGTGATTGCAAATACGGGCTTATTACTAGCTGTGTATTTGGGTATGACCCTACTGATGGGATTCTCTCCTGAGGATCAAGCGGTTATTGGGTTCATACGGCAACGAGCAAATAAATTGTTCTCAAAAAACTCGGGGAAGTAATTCTGAAAACCCCTAAAAATTTAGGAAATCAAACTATGGGTAAAGGACCAATATTTATCGGCGGGACAGATCGTTCCGGGAAGACGACTTTGCGAGCATTTCTCGTATCACACCCGAATATTTCAATCCCCGCCAATGGTTCTAACATGTGGTCGTACTTTTATGGTCAATTCGGCGACCTGAGCCAGGCCGAAAATTTTGAGCGTTGCCTGGACGCGCTGATGCACTATAAACACGCACTTTATCTCAAGCCTGATCCCGATCGCATCCGCCACGAGTTTTGGCAAGGGACACCAACCTACGCCCGTCTGTTTGCATTATTTCACGAACATCTCGCTGAACGCGAAGGCAAGCCTCGCTGGGGAGACCAAACCGGCTTAATTGAACGGTATGCAGATCAAATATTTGAGGCGTATCCAAATGCGAAGATGATCCAAATGATCCGTGATCCACGTGATCGCTACCAGGCTTCGCTGACTCTCTGGCCAAAGGGAAAGGGGCGGGCAGGCGGAGCTACAGCCAGATGGCTCTATTCGACGTCTCTTGCAATCCGCAATCTGCGCAGATATCCTAATCGCTATATGATCGTCAGATATGAAACATTGGTGCGTGATACCGAGCAAACCTTGCGTGAGGTCTGCACTTTTTTAGATGAGGATTTTATTCCAAGCATGATTACCATGGATGGCGACCTCGATCGTCGATCTAGGCTAACCCAAGGTTTAAACATCAAGCCTGATACGAATCCATTAACGCCAGACTTTATTGGTCTTTACCACCAAGCAGTTCCCCAAAAAGAGATCGCCTTCATACAGGGCATTGCCGGAAAGCAAATGAAAGCTATCGGTTACTCTCTGGATGCGATAAGTTTTTCACTCTCAGATCGAATCAGATACATTCTTCTCGACTGGCCACTTAATATGTTGCGCATGTTAGCATGGTTATCCCTTGAGATCGCACACCATAATTTTCCAGCTCAGTTCGGACGTAAGCTAAGCTCCAATATGATCACCCCGCGCAAACATCAAAATAACAAGGTCAATGCAAGGGCAACATGATGAAGACGATGGGTGTAGGTGAATTGTTAGGGGATCGCGGGCCAGTTTTCATAGGAGGAATCCAGCGCTCTGGCAAAACATACTTGCGATTTATGCTCTCATCGCATTCCCCCCTGGTATTCACCCGTCGGACAAACATGTGGCCGAATATCTACAATCGTTTCGGTGATATCAGCCAGGTAGGCAATTTTGAACGTTGCTTGGCCGCGATGATGCAGAACAAACATGTACGTGCTCTTGAGCCAGACATCGAACTCATACGCCAAGAATTCTGGCATGGAATTCCATCTTATGCTCGCCTATTTGCACTTATCCATAAGCATTATGCAGAGCAACAGGGCAAGTTGCGTTGGGGGGACCAAACAGAGCTCATCGAGCGCTTTGCTGATCTAATCCTTGATGCATACCCGGATGCTAAGATCATCCACATGATTCGCGACCCGCGCGACGTTTATGAAGCGTCCTTGGCTCGCAACCCACTGGATAAAAAGAAGGTCGGCGATCTTACTGCACGCTGGCTCTATTCTGCTTCCTTAGCGACAAGAAATCAACGAGTTTACCCTGACCGTTATAAGATTGTGCGTTACGAGTCGCTGATCTCCCAGCCCGAAGAAACGCTTGGTGATGTGTGTCGTTTTTTGGGGATCGAGTATAAACCAGCGATGCTGAGAATGGAGGATGTGCCAAGGTTCTGGAAACTAGATGAAGAATACAGCAATATTGCAGGCACTCCCCTGAATACGGATTACATCGGGCGTTTCCGGAAAAGCCTTTCTGTATACGAGATTGCCTTTATTCAAAAATACGCTGGTGGATTTTTCTCTCAGTATGGCTATTCCTTAGAGATTATCCGTTTTTCGACCATTGAAAAATTACGCTTTTACCTTATCAAAGGGGGAATAAATTTAGCCCGCTTGCGAAGCTGGCACTTTCGCAACCTGGTTTTACGCAAGCTCATTTCTAAGATCATCTCAAGGAAGAAGTATTCAAAGGTTGACTATCGCACCAATAAAAGACTTAGCAAGCCAGAAGCCATCTGATATTCTTTTGGTTTGCCTTCGCGCCTGCACAGGCAACGGTATATCAGTATGAGCAATGGACCTGTTTTTATCGGTGGATTGAGCTTCTCGGGTAAGACTCAACTGCGCTTGTTGCTCTCTTCGCACCCTAACTTCGTCTTCACCCGGCGCACTTATATGTGGACGCGCTTCTATGAACGCTACGGCGACCTGAGCCAGGCAGAAAATCTAGAGCGCTGCCTGAATGCTATGATGAGGTCCAAACACATCCAAGCTCTCAACCCAGACCTCGATCGAATCCGGCGGGAGTTCTGGCATGGCCCGCCAGATTACCCGCGCTTATTCGCTCTCTTCCATGAACATTACGCTGAATCTCAAGGGAAAACACGCTGGGGGGATCAACTAGGTTTTGTAGAAAAATATGCTGATCCTATCTTTGCCGCTTATCCATCGGCAAAGATGATCCACATGATTAGAAATCCAATCGAAAGGTGTCAGGAGAGCATATCCACTAAAGCGTATCGAAAGGGCAAAGTCGGTTTTGAAACAGCCCACTGGATGCGCTCTGCGAGGCTTGCCCGGCAAAACCAGCAGCGCTACCCAGATCGTTACAAAATTGTGCTTTGTGAAGAGCTATTCGCTCGCCCTGAAGAAACCTTGCTTGACGTTTGCCATTTTCTGGGCGAGGAATACTTTCCATATATGCTAGAGGAGAGCAGCAAGCCAGGATTTTGGAAGGAGGCGGGCAGTTACCGAGATGGCAGTACTGAAGTCGATGATCATCCATCCAATATGAGCAAAAACGGTCAGCCATCTCTCTCAAAAACTGAACAGGGCTTTATCCATGCAATAGCCGGCCGGGAGATGATTGCCTTTGGTTATCCGGCAGAGGTGTACCCATTTACGGCGAAGGACTGGCTTTTATACTTATTCATCGATTGGCCAGCTAACCTGGCTGGTATGGCAGTTTGGCGAAGCCGGATGGGTAAAAGCCATTGACCTTACGCTCAGGATTGAGCTACCTTTTATTGCACTTATTTTGTTTGTCGTCTAGAAAGAAACTGGAGGAAGATACATGAGTTTTGGACCAATATACATTGCCGGCCCAGAGAGAAGTGGAACAAGTCTGATCTACGCGTTATTAGCATCCCACCCTAATATCGCGATGACTAGACGAACCAACATGTGGACTCACTTTTTCAATCAATATGGAGACATCAGCCGACCAAAGAATTTTGAGCGTTGTCTCTCCATGATGATGCGTTACAAGCGCTTGTTGCTACTCAAACCAGACCCAGAACGTATCCGTCGCGAGTTTTGGCAAGGTGAACAGACTTACGCCCGCTTATTTGCCCTCCTTGAGGAGCATTATGCGGAACAGGTAGGCAAACCACGCTGGGGGGATAAATCATTGAATACAGAGCGCTATGCAGATGCCATATTTGCAGCTTTTCCCGAAGCCAGGATTCTCCACATGGTGCGTGATCCACGCGACAGATATTCATCAGCATTAACCCGCTGGAAAGTAAGCCGGGGAGGTGTGGGCGCAGGAAGCGCAATATGGCTCTCATCCATAAAACTTGCCCAGCAGAACCAAGAAAAATATCCTGATCAGTATAAGATCATACGTTACGAAACCTTAGTCAATCAACCTGAGGAGACGATGCGCGAAATTTGCGCATTTATCGGTGAAGAATACACCCCAGCCATCTTCAGCATGGATGGTGCAAAAACTTTTCGAGATGAGGGCGGCAATAGCTCCTATGGACAACACGAGCCAGGCCGCATTTCAAACAAATCAATCGGGCGTTTTCGGCAGGTATTATCTAAACGCCAAATCGCATTCATGCAGAGCATGGCCGGACGCGAGATGGAAGCGTTTGGCTATATATTGGATAATATCCATCTTTCACCTTTTGAGCAAAGCTTGTATTACTTATTAGATGTCCCAATTAATCTGGCGCGCATGGCTGCATGGCTGTTAAGAGAAGCGTACTTAGATCAGATTGGCCGTCCAGTGCCATCTTATCGAATTGTCGCTGGACCAGATGCCATCAAGGCTGGAGCGTAATAATCAATCTAAATTCATTTGATACACCACAAAAAGCTGAATTTCTCCAGTGAAGAGACATAATATCATTTATAAACAGGAATTAATATGCCGAAAAACTACTTAGTTACCGGAGGAGCTGGTTTTATTGGCTCGAACTATACTGCCCGCCTGCTACAACGAGGCGAGAATGTAACCATCTATGATAATCTTTCTCGGGCTGGTGGACCGCTCAATCTGCGTTGGCTGGAAGATACCTTTGGAAAAGGTTCTTTCCGGTTGG
>DATCYX010000002.1:0-3931 GCA_036526235.1 Anaerolineales bacterium
GCTGACAGCTTTCAAAGCCGACGGATTGCCCTCGCCAGAAGCGATGGAGTCGGCTGTCGATCGAGACATCGAGAGGTTGCGGGGGTTGCAGAATGCCGACGGAGGTTTCCCCTACTGGCGGCGTGGCAAAGAGTCGATCCCGTTCAATTCGATCCATGTGGCACACGCTTTGCAGCGCGCCGAGCTTAAGGGCTTCGCGGTTCCCGCGGACATGAAAGGGCGCTTGCTGGATCACCTGCGCCAGATCGAAAATTACTATCCTTCATGGTACTCCCGCCAAACCCGTTGGACGCTATCTTCGTACGCCCTCTATGTGCGTAACCTGATGGGCGATCGTGACCCGGAAAAAGCCTTGCGGCTGCTGGACGAAGCCGGACTGGAGAATCTCAGCCTGGAGGCGGTAGGCTGGCTGTGGTCCGTGCTACAAGATGCCCCTGGAACCAGCGATGAGCTGGAGGCCATCCGTCGCCACGTGAACAACCGTGTTGTGGAAACACCTGGGGCGGCGAACTTCACCACCTACTATGACGACCAGACCTACCTGCTGCTCAGCTCGGACCGGCGCACGGACGCCATCCTGCTGGACGCCTTGATTGGCGACAACCCGCAGCACGACCTGATCCCCAAGGTGGTCAACGGGCTGCTGGCGCACCGCACCAAGGGGCGCTGGGCAAACACCCAGGAGAACGTCTTCGTCCTGCTGGCGCTGGACCGCTACTTCAATACCTTTGAATCCCAGACGCCGGATTTCGTCGCCCGCATCTGGCTGGGCGAAACATACGCTGGAGGGCACGAGTACCGCGGCCGCACCACCGAGCGGCACGAGACGGTGATCCCCATGGCGTACCTGGTGGACGAGAGCCTGGGTGGCGGTGGGACGCAAGACCTGATTATCAGCAAAGAAGGCCCGGGACGGCTCTACTATCGCCTGGGATTGCGCTATGCCCCCACCGACCTGAAGCTGGACCCGGTGGACATGGGTTTCGTCGTCACGCGTTCCTACGAAGCCGTGGATGACCCCAAGGATGTGAGCCGAGATGACGATGGCGTATGGCACATCCGCGCTGGGGCGCGCGTGCGGGTTCGCCTGAACATGGTAGCAGATAACCGCCGCTATCATGTAGCCTTGGTTGATCCGCTGCCAGCCGGTCTGGAGATTGTTAACCCGTCCCTAGAGGTGTCTGAGAGCATCCCCCAGGATCCCAACAGCAGTAACTATCGTTATGGCTGGTGGTGGTGGGGAAGCTGGTACGAGCACCAGAACCTGCGCGATGAGCGCGCCGAGGCTTTCACCTCCCTGTTGTGGGACGGGGTCTATCAATATACCTACATCGCCCGCGCCACCACGCCCGGCGTGTTCGTGGTGCCGCCGTCCAAGGCAGAAGAGATGTACTCGCCAGAGGTCTTTGGTCGCAGCAGCAGCGATGTGGTGGTTGTGAAGTAGGGAATCAACACCGTAATAGATAAAAACGGATGCCATGCATCCGTTTTTTCTTTCTCCAGACAGAGTCTCAGGAACCTCCATTCACCAAAGAGCGTCTAATAAACAACCTGCGTTGTGCATACTTCGAGCAAAGGGATAATTCAGTCGTTTTAGGAGGGACCTATGTTCAAGTATCACTTTATAGTTTTGTGGGTGTTTCCAACGCTGGCACTCCTATTAACCGCATGTAATCCGCAACCAAGCATTCACCCAACCGAGAATCCACCTGAGATATCCGAAGTCAATATCGCTAATCCTGCTTCTGCTTACTGTGAAGAACAAGGCGGTAAAGTAGAGATACGCGAAGGCGAAGCGGGCCAATACGGTATCTGCATCTTCCCAGATGGCAGCGGCTGCGATGAGTGGGCGCTCTTTCACGGCGTTTGCAGGTATGGCGCTAAAGACACCACCTCTCTGCAAGGGATCACCGCGAACTATGTCAACCTCAATTACGGTTTTACCTTAAACCCATCTGAGGCATGGACAATTGAAGATCACATCGACAGCCTGCTGCTAAAACGCCCTGGATATTGCCTGTTCATAGGATTCAAGCCTGTCGGACAAGCCTTGCCTCTGTTCCGTACTGGCATGCCGGCTGGAGATTTTGTGGATGGAGGCGAATTCCAATGGCTGGGAAGCCCAGCCAGGAAAAACCTGCTTGTTTATGAAGGCCAAACGTTGCTGGTGAATTTCTGCCAGCAAGACCAGGAAGACTGTCTCATAGCAGGTGATCTAAGCTTCGTTATCTGGCTTGAGCCGTGTACTGAAAATGGAGAGGCATCCCCAGCATCGAACATCCCGGCAGATGAGATCATAGAAGCGCAAAAGGTAGTCGAATCGCTTACGCTGTCAGGGAGATGAACCTCTTCGCATTATCACAATCATTATGGATTCTGTTGGCAGGTCCGTGCCGCGGATGCCTGCCAGCTTTGCCAGGCTGGCGCATGTCCCCGGGAGGGGTTCTCCAGCGCGCGGGCGAGTTCTCCTTAGAAGAAGCCGGCGTCCAAGGATGAGACTTCTTGACGGTTTCTACGCATTCGCCAAGGTCACGCAGCAAGGCATTATCTGAGATGTGCAGGTTGCACGGCGAGAGAGGGGTAGTCTCAAACAAATGTTATCCTGTTGTTCCTGTCGCGATATAATTCCGAAGCAGGCTGATTTTACAAAGGATACCAGAGGAGGAGATATGAATGCCCTACGTCGTATTCTCGGTGCGTTGGTTATGATTGCGGGAATCCTAGGCATAATACTTAGCTTGGCTGGAGTGGTTTCGGTTTGGGTCGTGAAGCCCAATGTGACTAATTATGTTGAGATCACCATCCAAACCATCGAAACGAGTGTCATCACCAGCCAGAAAGCTCTGCAGGTCACGGGGCAAGCATTGGGAGCTACCGTGGTTAGCGTGGATGCGCTCTCCACCATGTTGAGCACTACTGCAGTTTCAGTGGAAGAAACCCAACCCGTGTTAGACCAGCTCAATGTCATGATGGGCGAAACGATGCCCTCCTCTATGGAATCAGCCAGCGACTCGCTTAAGACTGCCCAGCAGGCAGCTGTGGTGCTGGAAAGCGCCATCAAGTCGCTGGAAAACTTCCGAGCAGCGATGAGTGCCACTCCTTTACTAAGCTCCTTGGTGGAGCAGCCCAAGCAAACCTATAATCCGGAGGTACCACTTGCCGATTCATTGGGTGAGTTGGCTACCACCCTAGAAAGTCTACCGGCGACATTCACTGAGATGTCGGCTAACCTAGATAAAGCTGATGATAATTTGATCACCATCCAAAGCAACTTGGTCACGATGTCGGACAGTGTTGGGCAGATCTCGAAAAGCCTGAGCGAGTACCAGGCTATGATCACTCAATCGCAATCTTCCATGGAGAATCTAATCTCAATTCTCACCAACATTAATAACAATCTGACAAGCATACTGAATGGGGTGGCGATGGCATTTAGCCTCTTCTTCTTGTGGCTGTTGATTGCCCAGGTAGTCATCCTCACCCAGGGATGGGAATTGTACCAAGGCACGGCAAGCCGCATGGAGAGCAGTGAATCTTGAGCAATGCAATATAAAACCTTTACCGAGTTGCATATTATCAGACATATCGATTTATTTTTATAGGCACTCCAGGGCATATACACTTGATACCATCCTTGGTCAACTATGAGACGATTCAAGCTCGGGATTGCACAATAAAATATCCCCTTATACATATAGCTCGTTGAAATACTCAATCAACAGCATGTTGGCTACCTCGTCCGGCAGGGCGTCCAACACCTCATTAATGGTAGCCATCTCATTTGGCAGGTCCGTGCCCTGGATGCCTGCCAGTTCCGCCAGGTTGGCGAAGGTCTCCGGTGAGGGATTGTCCAACGCGCGGGCGACCTGCGAGCGGATGAAGGTGGTGTCAAGTGGCTTGGCTTTTTTGACGATCTCGGCACACTCACCCA
>DATCYX010000003.1:0-19964 GCA_036526235.1 Anaerolineales bacterium
CGAGTAGTAATTTCAAGGTATTCGGTGCTGGGGAGTAGCGAGATCACCACACTGGGCAACCGGCCTGATAATCGGTGTTGAGGGACTGACTGGGTGACGGTGTAATCGGTAGGCGCTGGGATGACTTCAATCCCCTGCCGCTCAAAAAGGGCTACTGATCGGGGCATGTGTGCAGCAGAGGTTACCAATATCACTCGGCCTATGCCCCTTTCATCGAGGATTTTACGGCAGGCAACTGCGCTTTCATACGTGTTGCGTGATTCGCTCTCATACCACAAGGCCTTGCGCGGGACTCCCATCATCTCCAAAAAGTAGGCTGCGGCATCCTTTGGACTAGAGCCCACAGAGAGCCACTTGATGGAACCGCCGCTGAACAGGATAGCTGGAGCAGCGCCTTGCTGGTACAGCCACGCAGCGTAGATGACGCGATCTCCCGCCTCACCCACCTCGGGAGTTTGGCGCGGGTATTGTGCTGAACGCTCATCCCCTGCGAGGACGACAATCACATCTGCTTGAGGGATTTCTTCAGGGGGTAAATAGCGCCATTCTAGAGATTTTGCCAAGGCGTGTGCAACCCAACCGTTCCCACCCAGATAGAGCACCACAAAGGCCAGGGCAAGAATCCCTTTCTGCCATCTGGGTTGGCGGATGAAAAGAGACACTAGGATAAGGATAGAGGCAAGCCCTAATGGGTAGACCAGGAGTGGCAGAAATTTTGAAAGAAAAAGAAACATGGGTTAATCATAATGCATTTGGAGATAAATTAATAGCAAAAAACGGGGTCTGTGCGGGCAACCCTGCACCTGCTCAGACCCCATATACACATACATCCGCGCACTAGGAGATATTTATGGTCTTGCTACGAGCGATAGGGTTACTTTGGCTTCGTCTTCTGTTTTCAAAGTGCCGAGGATATCAATCGGTCCAAATCCAAACTCGCTCATTAGAATGGTGGTTGTGGCGGAACCACTCAAGGAGCCACCTTCCAGTTTCACCAGGGCGTCGAAAGTCACCGGGCGGGTGACCTCCCGGATGGTTAGATCACCGCTAATTTTCAAGGGGATTTCCTGACCTTCGGAATATGCCTCGGGCAAGCCCTCGACCGCGGTCGGGGTGAAGGTGACAATAGGATAGCGGGAAGTTTCGATAAATCGTTGTCGGATTGCGTTATCGCGCCTTGAGCTATCCGACTGAAACTGGCTGATATCGGCGCTGATGGTGCCAATCTGGCTGTTCTGCGGTGCGGACATATCGACCAGAATCTCGCCCGTAACCTGGGGTGTGACCCCAACGGCAAGGTTAAAACGGTTGTTATCTTTAAAGAAGACTTCACCGACCTCGTATTTCAGTTGTGAATCTCCAGGGATGATCTGGTAAGCCATTGCGCCGCCAGCCGATGGTGCTTCAGTACTAGAAGGTTCAGCTGCTGGTATATCCGTAGGGGAAAGCTCAGTTGTTGCGGTGGGAGCCTCCGTTGGTGGGGCGGATGGTGGTTGTGTCGGTTGAATAGCCTGTGTAGGGCTACTAGCTTCTGGTTGTGGGGCTGCGGCGCTGCAGGCTGCCATCAGCAAAGCAATAATTGATAACGTTAATATCTTAACGCGCATTGTATTCCTCTTTCTTTTCTGGATTTGGTAATCACCTATTTTTACGCATCCAACAACATGATGGATTGCGGGATCAGAAATTCTAATCAGGCTTTAACAATTATAGAAGTTACGCAGTTGGATACGTGGCAGGGGGGTTTGGGTGGGCATCGCCCGCCCAAACCCCCCTCCTTTCCTCTTCAACTGCGTAAGTCCTAAATTAACTGGTGATTAGGGGTGAATATTATTCGGATGGGAGTTGGATCGAAATCAGCCGGTCCAGCCCTGCCAGGTCGGGGATGATAGATACATTTGCCTTTAGGAAGATTCCCTGGGCGAGGGCTAAGGCGGCCTCTGCATGCTCTATATCAATTTCCAGGATACATAGTCCACCCGGTGCTAGCCATGGTGGAGCAGCTTGGATTAGCCGCCGGATTAGGTCGAGGCCATCTGCGCCGCCATCCAGGGCAAGGCGTGGTTAGCGGCGTGCCACATCCAGGTCTTTCAGCCTAGCAGTGGGGATATAAGGCAGGTTAGCAGCGATAAGATCAAATGGCTGAAGAGCAGCCGCTAGAGGCTCTAGATCAAACAGGTCGGCATGCAGAAAGTGAACCCGGTCGCTGACGGCGTGTTTGTGAGCGTTCAATTTGGCGATTTCAAGAGCGGGCAGAGACACGTCAGATGCCCAGACGTGCAAGTCGGGGATGTTAATCGCCAGCGAAATGGCGATGCATCCTGAGCCGGTGCCGATATCAGCCGCGCGGCGGCGCCCAGGATGGGTGGAAAGCCAATGAAGAGAACGTTCGACCAGTAGCTCGGTCTCAGGTCTGGGTATGAGGACGTTTGAGTTAATCGAGTAGTCTAACCCATAGAATTCCCAATGCCCGATGACATAAGGAAGCGCTTCACCTTGCTCCAAGCGCAGCAGGGCATTCTGTAAGGCTTGCTCCTGCTCGGGATTTAAACTTACGTCTGCATGGGTCAGTAACCAGGTGCGGGAAACCCCCAGTATATCGGCAAGCAGTACCTGAGCATCCAAGGCTGGGGTCTCAGTTACCCCTGTAAGCCGGTTGCCCAGTTGCTGGAGTATTATGGCGATGGACATGGAAAATTAATCAGCAAATCTGACTTGCAGACTTGCCGATTGCAATTACTCTATCTCAAGCCCTACGGCGGCCAGTCTAGCTGCTTCGTCACGGGTTGCCAGTTCATCGATGAATTCGTCGATATCCCCATCGATGAACATTGGTAAGTTGAAGTTTGAGATATTAATCCGGTGGTCGGTGACCCGCGACTGGGGGTAGTTATAGGTGCGGATTTTTTCAGCGCGTTCGCCAGTACCCACTTGGGAACGGCGGGTCTCATCAACTTCCAGGCGGCGCTTTTCTTCCTCGATTTCGTACAGGCGTGCGCGCAAGATGCTCATGGCACGCATCCGGTTCTGCAGCTGCGAGCGCTCATCCTGGCATGCGACCACAATGCCTGTAGGAATGTGCGTGATGCGCACGGCGGTGGCGTTCTTCTGGACGTTTTGACCGCCCGCCCCAGCCGACTTGAACACATCCATGCGAATGTCGCTATCGGGGATGTCGATCTCCACCTCGTCCACTTCTGCCAGTACCGCTACGGTGGCGGTTGAGGTGTGGATGCGTCCTGAAGCCTCGGTGACCGGGATACGCTGCACACGGTGAACACCCGACTCATACTTCAAGCGAGAGTAGGCACTGCGTCCCTTGACCATAAAGATGATTTCCTTAAAGCCACCAATGCCGGTCTCGTTCGCCGAAAGGATATCCACATCCCACCGCCGGCGCTCTGCGTAGCGGCTGTACATGCGGAAGAGGTCTGAGGCAAATAGAGCGGCTTCCTCGCCACCTGTCCCTGCGCGAATTTCCACAATCACGTTACGTTGGTCGCGCCGGTCTTTGGGCAATAGCATCGCTTTGATTTCATCTTCTAATTGGAAGATGAGCTCTTCCAGTTCAGTGAATTCGGTTTCTGCCAGGGAGCGTAATTCCTCGTCATCGGTATCTAGGAGATGGCGGGCCTGTTCCAGTTGATCCAGAGACTTACGGTACTCCTGGGCCTTGCTGTAAAGAGGTTCTAAGTCAATGCGTTCTTTATTCAGTTCAGCAGCGCGCTGGTAGTCGTCGCCTACTTCATTCAGAAGCTGGTTTAGTTCTTGATATCTTGATTCAATACCTGCAAGTTTTTCGAGCATAGAATTTCAATTATTTAATCAGAATAGCAGTGCTAGATCTAGGTTTTGGTATCTGAGTTTGATATCCGGTAATTTGTTAATAACTTGTCACCGGACTGGTGCTGGAGGATTATACCACTGGAACTTTTCCTTAGCTGCCTGCGTCTATGGGATACATACGTAATTAGCCTATACTGGTATTTGTTTCCGTATGATTTACGGGAGGAAACCATGAAGTTCAAGCTTGCTCTGATGTTATTATTTGTCTTTACCCTGGCAGCCTTGCCCACATCCGCCAGGGCGGATGGCATTATCATCCCCGACCCGCCGATATGTTTGGACGGACCTTGCCCACCGCCACCCTGCCCAAGACCATTCCCGTGCCCCCCCAGACCATCCTTTGTGCAGCTGGCGATCCGTTATCATCGTGTCTCGGTGACAATACAGGATCAATTGGTGGTAACCCATGTAGACCAGGTTTTCCATAACCCCAATGATTGGCAGGTCGAAGGCACCTATATCTTCCCAATCCCTGTAGATGCAGCCGTTTCGTCCTTTTCCCTTTGGATTGATGGCAAGCCTGTTGAGGGAAAGGTACTGGATGCCGAAGAGGCGCGCAAGACGTACGAGGAGATCGTGCGCAGCATGAGCGACCCAGCCCTTTTGGAATACGTCGATCGTGGTGCGGTGCAAGCGCGCATCTTTCCTATACCGCCAGGCGGTGAGCGGCGGATTGAACTGGAGTACGTCCAGGCGCTTACCGCTGAGAATGGTCTGGTGCGCTACACATATCCCTTGAGTACGGAGAAATTCTCGCTCTGGCCCTTAGAAAATGTAAGCATCAGTGTGGAAGTGCGCTCATCGCAGGCACCCATACGCGCAGTGTACTCGCCCAGCCATGAAATCGCAATCAATCGCTTGGACGAGCGCCACGTGATGGCTGGCTATGAAGATGTGGACGTGCTCCCAGATACTGACTTCACTTTGTATTATTCCTTGGGCGACGAGCAGGCTTTCCACCTGTTGACCTACCGCGATCGAGATGACCCAGTGGACCCGGATGGTTTCTTCCTGATCATGCTTGCCCCACGTCCTGAAGCCGCAATTGAGACGCTCTCCAAAGACGTCATTCTGGTGTTGGACCGTTCCGGCAGCATGGATGGTGAAAAGTTCCGGCAGGCGCAGGAAGCATTGCGTTATATCCTCCGCCATCTCAATCCAGACGACCGATTTAATATTATCGTCTTCAGCACCGGACTGGAGACCTATGGACGGAATCTGCGACCTGCGGAGGAGGCCAATGAAGCCATCGCTTGGGTGGACCGGCAATCTGCTCAAGGCAGCACAGACATCAACCGTGCCTTGCTGGAGGCAGCTGCTATGTCTGACCGCGAGCGACCCACATACCTCATCTTCCTCACCGACGGACTGCCAACAGAAGGGATCGTTGAGAGCCAGGATATCCTGGACAACCTGGACTCTACTGCACCTGATAACCTGCGCCTTTTTGCTTTCGGTGTGGGGTACGATGTGGACACTTTTTTGCTGGATTCCCTCGCGCAAGCCCATCATGGCTCCAGTTCATACGTGCTGCCTGGCGAGCGTCTGGATGAGGTCTTGTCTGCCTTTTACGCAAAGATCAGTTCTCCGGTGCTTACCGACCTATCTCTGGACTTTGGGGAGATCCGTGCTTATGATATATATCCTGATCCGCTTCCCGACCTGTTTGCTGGGTCCCAGATCATTGTGGTGGGGCGTTACCGTGAGGGTGGCATCGCCGATATCGTATTGCGGGGCAAGGTAGAGGGTCGCAGGCAAACTTTTCGCTTCGATGAGCAGCGCTTTGCCGATGACGATGACGAAATTCGAAGTTCTGTACTCGATGCCATTCCACGCCTGTGGGCCACACGCAAAATCGGTTATCTGTTGAACCAAATCCGTCTGAATGGCCCGGATAAGGAAACTATCGATCAAATTGTGCGCCTGAGCATCCGCTATGGCATTGTGACTCCCTACACATCCTACCTGGTGACCGAGGAAATGCCCTTGGGAGAAGCCGAGCAAGAGCGCATTGCTCGCGAACAATACAACCAGCTATCTCAGATGGCGCCTGTGCCGTCCAGTGGCCAGGGGGCGGTCGAGAGAGCTGCCGAACAGGGCGGTATGGCCGCAGCCGACTCGGCTGCACCACCGTCGGAAGAAGCAGCACAGACTGTGCGCATAGTAGGCTCGAAGACGTTTGTGGTTACCAACGGCGTCTGGGTGGATACCGGTTATGATCCAATGGCAATGCAAACAGTTGAAGTGGCATTCCTATCTGACGATTATTTTGCCCTGGTGGCCTCTCGTCCAAAACTGGCGGCGGCATTTGCTCTGGGGCGGAGAGTGATCGCATTAGAAGAAGGAATTGCTTACGAAGTTGTGGAAGGCACTACAGAGGTGAAGCCCATCAAAATCCCGCCAACCCATACGCCTGTCCCGCAACCAACGGGTACGCCCTTCCCAACGTTAGAGCCTGTGATTGAAATTACGGCGGAGGTCACACCCACTGCTCCTGGCACCATGCCCTGCGCCAGTGGATTATTGCCTCTAGGATTGCTTGTCATCTGGCTAAGGCGAAAAAGGGAGTAGTTTTTCTCGCTGAAGGACATTAACTAGGGTGTTATGTTTTATCAAGACACCCTAGTTCGTGTTTCGCTTCCTATTCAATTCGAATTTGCCTATCTAATGAATTGAGCAGGTTAGAAACAAGAGTGATTAAGCCGTCTAACAATCTTGAAATTTTTGCCCCCTGCGACTTGCGCGCAAAGAGAATTAGTGTATAATGAATATACCTCTGGGGCGTGATTCCGTACTAGTATATTAAATCGGGGCTTGCATATATAAGCGAAAGCAAATTGCGTTAGTGGCACTTGCCGTTTGACTGGAGATTCCTTTTTTTGTCAAATTTGGTTATCTGAGATACTTGCGGGTAATTACCATGCATGCTATAATTCCTACGCAATTTCTCCTTTTATCTTAATGCTTCCCCTTTGATTTTGCCATTGTGCTTATTGGCCCCCCGTCTAGTATGCCGGCAAGTGAGCTAGTCCTGGCGGTGGTACCTAATCCATGCTATTAGATATTAAAGCGAGTCACTAAAAATGAAGGTCATAGAATTAGAAAATATCCCCCTGAATGCTCTTCGCCAGAAGGCGAAAGAGTTGGACGTCCCAAATGCGTTGCGTTTGAAAAAAGAAGATCTCATCATGCGGATCCAGCAGACTGAAGCGGAACGTGAAGGTCTGGAAGTCCGTGGTGGCATACTGGAGATCATGAGTGAGGGCATCGGTTTTCTGCGCTCTGCTCATTATCAACCAGGTCCATACGACGTGTATGTCTCACAATCCCAGATCCGCCGCTATAATCTGCGAAATGGTGATTTAATCATCGGTAATGTCAGACCCCCGCGCGAATCCGAAAAACATTACGGCTTGCTGAAAGTCGAGAGTGTCAACGGACTGGACCCTGAGATCGCTCGCCATAGACCGGCTTTCGAATCGCTCACCCCGATTTTCCCGGACACTCGCTTTGATCTGGAGTTAGATCGCCATACCCTGGCCACCCGTCTGATCAATCTGGTGACTCCCATCGGGCGTGGGCAGCGTGGCCTCATTGTTTCGCCGCCTAAAGCAGGCAAAACCACCATTCTAA
The DNA here is from genome assembly GCA_036526235.1 of Anaerolineales bacterium. Lineage (GTDB taxonomy): Bacteria > Chloroflexota > Anaerolineae > Anaerolineales > UBA4823 > DATCYX01. The sequence continues at coordinate 7,480 of DATCYX010000003.1, forward strand.
AGCAATGTGCTAATGCTATCTCAAATAAGTATCCTGAGGTGCATTTGATGGTGGCGTTAATCGGTGAGCGCCCCGAAGAGGTCACTGACATGGACCGTTCGGTGGATGCTGAGGTGATCTCGTCTACATTCGATGAGCCTGTTACCTCGCATGTGCGTGTGGCGGAAATGGCCTTGGAACGCGCCAAGCGGCTCGTGGAAGTAAATCGGGATGTGGTCATCTTGATGGACTCGATTACCCGGCTGGCGCGGGCTTATAACCTAGTCGTTACCCCTTCAGGCCGTACATTGTCTGGCGGTATCGATCCTTCGGCGCTTTACCCGCCTAAGCGCTTTTTTGGCGCTGCCCGCAATATTGAAGAGGGTGGATCTTTGACGATTATCGCTACATGTCTGGTCGATACCGGCTCGCGCATGGATGATGTGGTGTACGAGGAGTTCAAAGGCACGGGTAATATGGAGTTGCACTTGTCCCGGCGCCTTCAGGAGCGGCGAGTTTTTCCGGCTATCGACATCGAGCGCTCTTCTACACGGCGCGAGGAATTACTCTTAGGCCCCGATATCACTCCGCGCGTTTGGTTAATGCGGCGGATGTACGACCAGATGGTCACCGCACCCCCGCACGGCGCAGGATTAGATCCCTCGACAGCTACCGAAGCTATCTTGCAGCGTCTGGCACGAACTTCCAACAACCTGGAGTTCTTGGAAACACTGACTGAAGACAATCGATAATCTGCTAAGATCTGCGGTCTTACCGCGGTAGCCCTTTCATGTCCCCCAAATCTGGTCATATAGGTTCCATTGTTGCCTGGATCGTTGCATTGAGCCTGGTGCTGTTTGCCGCTTATTTAGGTTGGCAAATGGTTCCCGGTAAGGCAACGGTACCGGTGCAAAATGCTTCAGCTGAAACCATTGCATTCCTGGAAGAACCGCTTGATCCGATGGTTTCACTTCCAAAATACACTCATGCTAAGTCCTCCCATGCACTTGTGCGGAAAGTGGTTCCCCGCACCGTTATCCCAAGCCGTCCAAGCTTTGAGGTCAAATCGTACACCGTTGAGTTGGGGGATTCGGTGTTTGAAATTGCGAGCAATTTCAAGATTAAGCCCGAAACGTTACTCTGGGCAAATTACGACCAACTAAACGATAATCCGGATATGGTCTCGATTGGGATGAGCTTGAATATCCCACCAGTTGATGGCGTGTATTACCAGTGGCAGGACGGGGATACAGTCCAATCGATTGCAACACGTTTTGAAGCAAAAATTGATGATATATTAAATTGGTCAGGCAATAATTTGGACCTGACTGAACCGACCAAATCGCCTGGTGAATGGGTAATGGTGCCAGGAGGCCATCGCGAGTTCCGCCAGTGGATTATCCCTGTAATCCCGCGCGGCGCGGCAGGGGTATCCAAATCCGTGTATGGCGCTGGAGCTTGCGAAGGTGGCTACGAGGGAGCATTCGGCAGTGGAGGGTTTATATGGCCTGCTGGCAATCATTCTCTCTCGGGCAATGACTACTGGTCTGGTCACCTAGGGATTGATATTGCAGCCGGAGAGGGTGCCCCGATTTATGCCGCTGATAGCGGTGTGGTAGTATTCTCTGGCTGGGCAACCGGTGGATACGGCAACATGGTCATGGTTGACCATGGCAACGGTTACCAGAGTGTATATGCCCATCTGAGCAACGCCAGCGCTTCCTGCGGGCGTAGCGTGGGTCAAGGTCAAATCATCGGCTACTCAGGAAGCACTGGTAATTCAACCGGAGCTCATCTACATTTTGAAGTGCGTTACCTGGGAGGCTTTGTCAGTCCGTGGTATGTTTTGCCAGCTCCGTAAGGATAAAATAGGTAACACGCCCAAATCTGGTGTTATCGTACCTATTACAGTGCTGGGCGAGTGCATTGGAGTGAGGTAATCCCCAAAGAAAAGCGCTCCACCATGAACAACGAGCGCCTAATGATTATGGAAGAAAGAATTGGAGGGTGATGTGGCAAAAGAAAAAGATCTTCCCGAACCATCCACTGATGTCATCGCAGAGACTGACAACTATGTCGCCTGGCGCGCAAAAGAGCCAGATGGCGAAACAACTTACCACTTGGAACTCGCCAGTGTTACTGTGCACTTCTTTCAGGAGGAGTGGGATGAGTTTTTAGAGCTGGTGGAAGCTCTGGTCTAACCGTCAGCGGGCAATTTTATCCACGTATGGTATCACGCCTTTGCAGGCCTCGGTGAACTGGGTGGTTACCTCATCCCAGAGTAGTTCCTGCCCGTTTGCAGCCCAGGTAGCATAAATGGCATACGACAGGCAACCTGGGCCGGCGTGGTAATTGGCGATGGTGAAACGCCACAAATCTTCATAGCTGCTCACCGCTCCTGGCTTTTCGCCCGTCGCATTATGGACAATTTGAGCTACCTGATCGCAGCTCGATAGCAGCGTGTTGGCGAACAGGGAGATGCTGGAGTTCGCGCTGGTCAAATCCACACCCGCAGGACAAAGCGGGCAGTCGGACTTTGCCTGCTGCGCCAGTGCTCCACGTAACATAGCCTGATCATCAACTTGCAGCTTTAGGTAACCATTGTCACAGGCTTTCTTGCTTAGGACCAACGGACAAAATGTCTCGTAGAAATCTGTGTTCCAAAGCAGTATGGTGTCTGCTCCTTTATCTGTAATTTGCCCCAAGCCAAACTCAAACGGAACTTTGAACATCCCAGGCCAAAATTGGCTCTCCTGCGCAAACAGGTTTTTGAGTAATTGAGCGGGTACGCCGGTTTCTTTGGATACCTGGATGATGCGTGCGTCGAACTGGTTTTGCCAGGCCATAACAATTGGGGCAGCTACTTCCAATCCACAAGCGTTGGCATATCCATTGGGTAGCAGTCCCAATGATGGGCATTTAGATGCATCAACAACCCCTTGGGCGATCAATCTCCCGGCTAGGTAGTAATAAGCCTCATCGGATACCAGTAAAGCGGGTTGATTGGGGCTCCTCAACCAGTCTACGGTGCCGCCCACCGGAGGAAAAGTTTCCCAGGTACGCGAGCAACTAGCGAGCGGACCGCCTTTCCATTGACTGCTGAGTACGTCAATGTGGAATCCCCCGCCACCAGGGACCAGGGAAACTCCGGCGTCGATAACCCTCACCTGGGCGGTGTAGCGTGGACTGGAGTCGCCGAACGTAGAATTAGCCCAAAATTCGACCGTCACCCCAATATCGGATGTGATCGTCAACTTCACCGGACAGGTTGCCCCCTTACAATTGAAGGGTACGCCGTTGATGGTACCCTCAATGGATGTAATCTGTTCGTTTGGAAGGGGCTCTTCCCCAGTTAACAGCAATGCAGGCAATTTCTCGCACAGGTTCTCTGGTGGGACAGGAGAGCACCCTTCCAGGTTAACTCCGACTGAAGCCTGGGGAAGGTCGATCGTGATTTCTTTTTCTTTGGGCTGAGAGGAGATCTGGATTAGATATAGGCCTGGACAAGAGGAAATCTTGCCTTTCCCTTTAATGATCTTGTTGCATGACGGCGTGTTCAGCCATTCTGTTTGTACACCCTCCCCGCAAGACTTGAGCACATCTTGACTGGTTGGTAACCCCTCGTGATCTATCACCACCCGGCATTCTACTTCATTCTCTTGCCAGGATAAGAGCCAGTACTCATACTCGATATAGGGAATGACAATCGTCATTTGGCGTCCCGGCTCATCCGCAGCAACGCGATAAGTGATCCAGATCGCTGCTCCGATAACGACAAGGAAGATCACAAAGATCTTGATGGCGCGCGAGACACTGGGCATCTTACAACAAAAATATCATGATCAGGCACTATTGTCAATCAGGGAATTTTAAGCCTTTATTATTAGAACGAACGTGCAGGCTGTTCGTTACACTTCCTCTATCATTGAGGTAATAATTTATTCGCGTTGACAAATACGGGCATTACATATTGGTTAGAACGTCCTTGCGGCTGTCTAAAGCCCGTGATACACTCTTATACCGTAGGTAGCTTATGCCCCCTGTTGTCTATTTAATCGACGGTCACGCACTGGCATACCGAACTTATTTTGCACTTACCCGCGGCTCCTCGCAAGGGTTTACCACCAGCAAGGGTGAGCCGACTGCTGGCGTTTTTGGCTTTACCAGCGTGCTGCTGCGCATCCTGGAACAAGAGCGCCCCGATTACCTGGCAGTCGCCTTTGATACCGGCAAAACCTTCCGCGACGAGCTGTTTCCGGAATATAAGGGCACGCGCGCCAAAATGCCCGATGATCTGAGACCGCAAATCGAGCGTATCCGCCAGCTGGTAGATGCCTTCAATATCCCTCGCCTGGAGGTGGAGAATTACGAAGCCGATGATGTTCTAGGCAGCGTGGCACATTGGGCGGTAGAAAATGGATTGGGAGTCAAGATCATCACAGGTGATCGTGACCTATTACAGCTGGTGGGCGAGCGGGTCATCGTCAATTTACCAGGTAAATCGCTGTCGGAGGCGCGCGACTATCTGCCGAAAGACGTGGCTGAGGTCATGGGTGTACAGCCAGAGCAGGTTGTCGATTTCAAAGCGCTGGTTGGGGATAAGTCAGATAATATCCCCGGCGTGATGGGCATCGGTGAAAAGACAGCTGCCTCCCTGCTCCAGACCTATCATGACCTGGATAACCTGTATGCTCACTTGGATGAAATCAGAGGCAGCGTGCGGGAAAAGTTGGAGAAAGGCCGGGAAGACGCGTATCTAAGTCGCACTTTGGCGAAGATTGTTACCGACCTGAACGTTTCCCTTGACCTGGAGCAGGCTCGCCCGCAGCATTTTGAGCCTGCTGTCATTGAAGCCATTTTCCGTGAGCTGGAGTTTCGCACATTGATGGCGCGCCTTACTGCACTCATGCAATCCTACGGCATGAACGCAGTGCAAAAAGGTCAGCAGCTATCCCTGTTCGCTGAGGCAGCACCAGCTCCACAGGACAAAGCTATTCTGGGAGAGCAAGCAGGCCTGCAAACCAGGATTGTGGATACCCTAGAAGATCTTGAGAAGTTAGTGAAGCGTTTGAATAACGCACCGGTAATCTCGTTTGATACGGAAACGACATCTACTGATCAGATGAGCGCCCAGCTAGTGGGCATCTCCCTGGCGGTCGATGGGGAAGCAGGTTATTACATCCCGGTTGGTCATCGTGCGGGCAAGCAGTTACCGCTAGATGGGGTGCTGGAAGCTTTAGAAGAGCCTCTAACCAATGAGCGTATTCCCAAAGCCGGACATAATTTGAAATACGATTATGTCGTGCTGGCGCGTTATGGTCTGCGTGTGCGACCACTCGCGTTTGATAGTATGATCGCTGAGTGGCTGATCAATCCAGCCTCTCGTAACCTGGGACTGAAGAATTTAGCTTGGGTGCGCCTGGATTATCGCATGACCGAAATTGAAGAGCTAATTGGCAAAGGCGCCAAGCAAATCAGCATGGCGGAGGTGCCAATCGAGCAGGCGGGTGCGTATGCCGCGGCTGATGCAGCGGTGGTGCTGCGCCTCATGCCGCAACTCCAGGCTGAGATGGAAGCGCGCCAAGCGAACAAGCTTTTGAATGAAGTCGAAATGCCCTTGGTGGAAGTGTTAGCCAATATGGAGATGGCTGGCATTGCCCTGGATACAGATTTTCTGGCACAGATGTCAGCCGAATTGAGTGAGCGCATGAGCGCGATTGAAGTGCAGATCTTTCAGCAAGTGGGTGTTTCCTTTAATCTGAATTCGCCGCAGCAGCTCTCTGAGGTGCTCTTTGATCGCCTCAAAATCCAGCCCCCCGACCGCACTCAGAAGACCTCCAGCGGGTTTTATTCTACTGCGGCGGGCGTGCTCGAGTCTTTGAGTGGAAAGCACCCGGTCGTGGATTGGGTGCTCGAATACAGAGAGCTTTCCAAGCTGAAATCCACCTATCTGGATGCCCTGCCTCAGCAGGTCAACCCGCGTACGGGTCGCGTGCATACCTCCTATAATCAGACCGGATCTGTGACTGGACGCATCGCATCATCGGATCCTAATTTACAGAACATTCCCATCCGCACAGACCTGGGGCGGCAGGTGCGCCAGGCTTTTGTGGCTGGTGCGGGAATGCGCCTGGTGTCTGTCGATTATTCGCAAGTGGAGTTGCGTATCGTGGCGCACATTGCTGGCGATGAGGCCATGCTAGGAGCTTTCCGGTCACAGCAGGATATTCATGTGGCTACAGCGGCGGCTATATACAATGTTCCCATTGAAGCAGTCGACCGTGAGCAGCGCCGCCATGCCAAAGCCATCAACTTTGGGTTAATTTATGGAATGAGCGCCTTTGGTTTAACGCGTACCACTGACCTGACCTTAGCCGAGGCAGAGGATTTTGTCGCTGCTTATTTCAAGCAATTCCCCGGGGTGAAACGCTATCTGGACGGCGTTCGCCGTCAGGCTGCCGAGCAAGAATATGTGGAAACCTTGCTGGGCCGCCGCCGCTACTTCCCGGGATTGAGAAATCAGAGCAATCGCAATATTCGCAACCGAGAAGAACGGGAAGCGATTAATGCCCCTATCCAAGGCACCGCCGCCGACATCATGAAGATTGCCATGTTGGGCGTGCCTCCGGCGCTTGCGGAGGCTGGCCTTTCAGGTCGCATGCTGCTACAGGTACACGATGAACTGGTGCTGGAGTGCCCTGAGGAGGAAGTATTGCTGGTTGCAGCAGTTGTGCAGAAAGTCATGGAAAGTGCTTATCGTTTGAGTATCCCCCTGGCAACCGAAGCCCGCCAGGGAGTGAATTGGGGCGTTATGAGCCCGGTGAGGAATTCGAATGAGCGGAAATAAAGACATCTTCCAAAAAGCTATGGACGAAGGCCATTCCGCGGCGTGGGATCAATCCTGGGAACGGGCGGCGGGATTTTATCGGCAGGCTTTAGAGCAGTTCCCTGAGCATCACCAAGCCCTTACCAGTCTTGGCCTGGCTTTATTTGAGCTTGAAGATTACGAGGGTGCTTTGCGAGCTTATGCCAAGGCTGCTATGGTCTCACCGGATGACCCCGTACCGTTAGAGAAAATATCTCAATCATATGAGCAAATGGGCAATTTGGAGCGCGCCCGCGCTGCTTCTCTCCAGGCCGCAGAATTGCACCTGAAGAAGCGGGATGTCGATAAAGCCATAGAGAACTGGGGGCGTGTCACGAGTTTCCAGCCCGACAACTTTACAGCGCGTTCACGATTGGCACTGGTCTATGAGCGCCTGGGTAAAGCAAATGAGGCAGTGGCGGAGTATCTTGTGTTGGCAGCGTTGTTTCAGCGCGCCAATGATTTAGAAAAAGCCATGCGAGCTGTACAACATGCCCAGAAGCTCAAGCCGGGAAATACCGGGGCGCTAAACGCGTTAAATTTGTTGAATGAACAAAAGCCACTGCCATTACCGGGTCACCAGCGAGAAGTTGCGCCACAGCGGCGGCCACGCTCGCGCCAGCTTGAAACTTCCAAGGCATCGTCCGCTGCTCAAGGACTCGATCCTGTAACCGAAGCGCGGCAAAAAGCCTTATCAGAGCTGGCAGGTGTTCTTTTCGATATCCCCGATGAGGAGCAAGGCACCTCCCGCCGCGGTTTCCAGACGATTGTGCGCGGGACAGGTAAGCTGCGCAGTAGACCTGTAGACTACAATCGTATTGTGCTCTACGTGGGACAGGTGGTAGAGATGCAGACACAAGGTGATTTTGCACAGGCTGCCTTGGAACTGGAACGAGCTATCGATGCTGGACTAGATATCCCCGCAGCATATTATGACCTGGGCTTTCTGCAATTCCATAATCAAAATCTGGAAAGTGCTACGCGCAACCTTCAACTTGCTTTACAACATCCTGATTTTGTGTTGGCAGCGCGTTTGCTTTTAGGGCAGATTTATCAGAGAAAAGGTGAATTACGCGAGGCGGCTGTGGAGTATCTTGAAGCGCTCCGCCAGGCCGACACGGCAATTGTCCCGCCAGACCAGGCTGACGTTTTGGAGCAGCTCTACGAGCCGATGGTTGAAACACAGAGCCAAGAAACCAATGAGCAGGTTCAACAACAAGTCTGCGAAAATATCTCCGAATTGCTGATACGGGCAAACTGGAGGGATCACCTTCGCCAGGCGCGCCAGCAGCTTCCGGTGCAAACTGATGGAGGCCCGCCAGTTCCGCTGGCTGAGATAGTGGTCCAAGCAAGAAGCAGCCATATCGTTGAATCGTTGACCAAGATTTACCAATTGGAACGTTCTGGATATTTACGCTCCGCGATTGAGGAAGCCTTGTTTGCCTTGGAGTATGCACCCACATATCTTCACCTGCACGTTACCATTGGTGAGCTGTTACTGAAGCTGGGGGAGGTAGAAGAAGCCATTGAGAAGTTCCAGGTGGTAGCGCAGGCATATAGTTCGCGGGGTGAACCACGCCAGGCGCTGCGGATATACCGGCGGGTGATAGAGTTAGCTCCCATAGAGCTTGTTCCACGAGAGCGGTTGATCGAGTTGCTCACTTCCATGGGACGGATCGAAGAGGCCTTAGAAGAATACATGGGATTTGCCGAAGTGCATTACAGCTTGGCAGATCTGGAAAAAGCGCGAAAAACGTATGTTGATGCCATGCGACTTGCACAAAAGTCCCAGGCGGACCGCTCCATGCAGATACGTATCCTGCATCGCCTAGCTGATATCGACCTGCAAAGCCTAGACTGGAGGGAGGCATTGCGCGGCTTTGAGCAGGTTCGCACACTGGATCCCTCTGATGAGGAAGCTCGCTCCCGCATCGTGGAGATTAATTTTCGCCTTGGGCAAGAATCGCGTGCCTTGGCTGAACTGGATAACTACCTGGAGTATCTGGACGGTAGGGGAAAGAACGATTTGGCGCTAAAGTTCTTGGAAGCGCAAGCTAAAGAAGAACCCCAGCGAGTAAGTCTGATCCGACGCCTCGCCGAGCGTTACCATCAGGCAGGGCAAACAAGCGAAGCGATCGCCAAGCTGGATGAGGCAGGCGAGATATTGATGCAGATTGGCGATGTAAAAGAAGCTATCCAGGTTGTTGAGAGAATACTGGCGCTACGCCCGCCGAATGCAGAGGAATACCAGAAATTACTTCGACAATTGAAAAGCGAGTCTTGACACGACTTTGACTAGTGTGGTAAACTCGGTTCGTTCTAATAAAGCTTTAATCTAAGGAGTAGCGCATTTCATGAAAGACATATGCACAAAGATTTTTGTCCTGCGCAACGCTTCACCTATCGGCGATGCGGTTGGTTGTGCCTTCTTGGAGTGCGCCTGTTGATCATTCGGTCAATCTTATCTTGAGTAACTGGCCACGGGTGCTCTCCAGCCCCGTGGCTTTTTTCTTGGCTTTCGCTGGCCACGGGCGTACCCGTGGCCAATTTTTTTCTGTGGAGGTAAGAGCAATGTACGCAATAGATTTACAAGATACCTACAAACACTTCGGGAAGTCCTCCCAACCCCTTTGGAAGCGCTGGCTGTGGAATCAAAGAGGCTCGAACGGTGGGGTTGGAGGGTCGATATCAAATGAAAACGGTTCGAAAAATGGCTCGAAGTCGATTGTCGTGGCGGTGGACCATGTCTCTTTTTATGTGAAGGAAGGCGAAGTTTTTGGCGTTCTTGGACCAAATGGTTCTGGAAAATCTACCCTGATACGCCTGATTTCCACATTGCTTTTGCCAGACGCCGGTCGCATCGTTGTCTTTGGGCATGATGTCGTTCGCCAACCAATAGAAGTTCAGCGGTTGATCAACCGTGTATCGGTAGAAGCTAGCTTCTTCAAGAAGCTCTCGCCGATGGAAAACCTGCTTTATGGTGCTCGGTTATACGGCATGGAAGGGCGTGAGACTCGACAGCGTGTTGTAGAAATCCTGTCACGCTTGGGGCTGGAAGAGCGGACTATCTACAAGCCGATGGAAGAGATGTCGCGCGGTATGCAGCAAAAGGTTGCAATTGCCCGAGCCTTACTATCCCGGCCGCGCCTGTTGCTGCTCGACGAGCCGACCACTGGGTTGGATCCTCGCTCAAAGCGGGAAGTGCAGGCAGTTGTACGCGAGCTCAATCAGGAATATGGTACGACCATCTTGCTGACTACGCACGACATGCTCGAAGCCGAAAACTTGTGTGAGCGTATCGCCATCATTGATGGCGGGAAGGTTGTCGCGCTAGATTCACCTGAAGCTTTGAAGCGCACCTTCCCTCGAAATGGACACGAGCCTTCGTTGGAGGATGTGTTCCTCGAGCTTACCGGCAAGAAATTAGTTAGAGAAAGTGATTAATCATTTTCAGGTCATTGGAGTATGAACAATGGATATCAAGACATCACTATTCACGGGCGAGCAGATATGTCTTGCCCCTATCGATCCGGATAAGGACGCGGAGATCGAGGCTATGTGGACCCAGGATGCGGAGTACATGCGCCAGCTGAATCTTGAGCCTGCGCGTCCTTTGTCCCCCGAACAGGTTAAGAAACGTTACACAGAGATTGAAAAAGAAGCCGATGAGAAAAAGAACCTGTTTTACTTTACCATCCGGCTTCGTTCAGATGACCAGCTGATCGGGTTTGCCCGTATCTATTGGATTGGGTGGACGAGCGGCTTCGGCTTGGTTCAGTTAGGCATCGGCGATGCAACTCAGCGAGGCAAGGGTTATGGGACTCAGGCTTTGAGCTTGTTATTACGCTACGCATTTGCAGAGCTGAATCTGCATAGCCTGGCAGCCGACATTCCTGAATATAACCTGGCAGCCACACGCCTGTTCCAAAATGCTGGATTTGTAGAGGAAACGCGTCAGCGCCAGGCTGTGTACAGGGAAGGTCGGCGATGGGATTTAATATATTTTGGAATTTTGAAAGACGAATGGAGTAAGAGAAATGGAAGACATCTTTCACGGCGAACTGGTCCGTCTTGGCAGTGATAACCTTCAGACGATTGCAGAGGCTTTGTCCCGCTGGCATCGGGATTCGGAGTACGCTCGTCTGCTGGACGACGAGCCTGCCCGCTTGAAATCACCTGAGCGCATCAAGGAATGGCTGGAAAAAGATCTCGAGGAAGGTCAGCACTCGCATTTCTTTTTCACCATACGCACTCTCGAAGAAGATAAGCTCATCGGATTTATTGGGTTATTTGTTACTCAATGGAGCCATGGCAACTCGTGGGTGGGAATTGGCTTGGGTGAGCGCGAGTATTGGGGCAAGGGTTATGGTACAGATGCTATGCGACTTATACTCCGCTATGCTTTCAGGGAGTTGAACTTACATCGCGTGAGCTTAGGCGTCTTTGAGTACAATCCCCGCGCCATGCGTGCCTATGAGAAGGCTGGATTTCAACCCGAAGGGCGCGCCCGCAAGGTTGTTTATCGAGAAGGCTTACGCAGGGATATCATCCACATGGGCATTTTACGGGATGAATGGGAAGAATTAATGCGAAATATAGATGCTTCTAAAAATGGCAACTTATTACGCTTTGTGTGATCGAGTTAGATGTTAGGAGACAATCGATGACAACATTGGTGCACGAATTCCGAGCAACATACGCCTTTATAGAGCGCAATGCCAACCTGGTCAAACGCTACTGGTCTTGGGAGTTGGTCTGGATGATCTACTCAATAGCCAACAGCTTATCAGTTAGCTTCATCGGTCTGGGTATGGAGCGAATTGGCGGTGGGCAAAATGTAGATGGGCGATACCTGGTTCTTTACCTGGTGATTGGTACGCTGGTATGGCGCTATCTCTCATTGATCTTCTACTGGATTACTGAGGTGATCAGCATTGAGCGCTGGGAAGGGACCATCGAATACACGTTGATGGCCCCTATCCGGCGCATCACCCACATGGCTGGACAGACATTCTTTGCTGTCATCTATAGCCTGCTGTTCACTGCGGTAATACTGGTGGTGACCGCGGTATTGTTCCAGCTTGACCTGTCCGATGCCAACCTGCTTGGTGGAACATTGATGCTGCTGGCAGGCAGCCTGTCTTTCATTGGGGTGGGTGTGATGGGTTCTATCTTGCCTCTGCTCTTCCCCGAGCGGGGCGCCCAGATGACCCACGTCATTATCGCTTTGCTGCTTCTGGTATCTGGCGTCTACTACCCGATTGAAGTCTTGCCGCTCGCGCTACAAAGGTTGGCAGTTTTTAGCCCGGCAACCTATGTGCTGGACGGCACACGTCGCGCTCTACTGGAGGGATTACCTACTTCGCAGCTATGGCCTTACATTTGGCCGACGCTGTTGATGGGCTTGTTGGCGATTCCCGCCGGACTGAAGGTTTTTTCTCTGGCTGAGCGCTATGCCAAAAGGACTGGAAAATTACACCGAAATGGCTAATGAAGATCGATAGGGCAATCGCATTAGGGCGATTTCCCACCACTGAGGAGAGAAAATGGGGTGTTTTGGTGGGGGTATGCCCCCACCAAAACACCCCAAACACTTTTTTTGCGGGATTGTGCATGCCCCTCAGGGCATATGCAATTGCCC
>DATCYX010000004.1:0-4105 GCA_036526235.1 Anaerolineales bacterium
AGTTAGCGTCACACATATGATATAAGTAGCTCCAACCGGGTATCAGAAAAAAACGGATTCGAATGAAAAGTGTTGTTGCTGATCTTATTGTTTGGGAGACAAAATGGGACGAACCGTGAACCTCACCACAAATAACGTTGAACCTGGAGAAACCCTTGTTGAGGTGCAGAATTTGGTCAAGTTTTTCCCGATTCGAAAGGGGGTACTTCAGAGAGTCGTTGATTGGGTGAAAGCCGTTGATGATGTTAGCTTCGGAATCCGCAAGGGTGAGACGCTGGGTCTGGTAGGCGAGTCTGGATGTGGCAAGACCACGCTTGGCATAACCATGCTGCGTTTGTTGCAGCCGACCAGCGGTCGGGTTGAAATTGAAGGCGTGAATATTTATGATTTGAGCACCGAGCAATTGAAAGCAATCCGCCGGAAAATGCAAATCATATTCCAGGACCCATACGCCTCTCTCAACCCTCGGAAACCGATAGGCGAGTCGATTATGGCTGGCCTTAACATTCACGGTATAGGCACTCGGCAAGAGCGCGTGGACATTATGCTCGACCTTCTTCGAAAAGTGGGATTGGAGGAGTATTATGCTCGTCGCTTTCCCCATGAATTCTCTGGTGGCCAAAGGCAGAGGATCGGAATCGCTCGCGCGCTGGCTTTACAACCCGAGTTTGTTGTATGTGATGAGCCGATTTCCGCATTGGATGTTTCAATCCAATCGCAGGTTTTAAACCTGTTGAAGGACTTACAAGACGAATTTCACTTGACCTACCTATTCATCGCTCACAACCTGTCTGTAGTTGAATTTATATCGGATAGGGTCGCTGTGATGTATCTTGGCAAGATTGTTGAGTTAGCGCCTCGAGAGGCGCTTTTCTCAAATCCCTTGCATTTCTACACTCAGGCGATTATGTCGGCAATACCCATTGCTGATCCAAAAGCGCAGAGCCAGCGGATCATACTAGAAGGCGAGGTGCCGACCCCCATTAACCCTCCGCCAGGGTGCCATTTTCACCCCCGCTGCCCATGGGCTATGGAGGAATGTTCGGTAGAGGAGCCTCCTTTTATTGAGATATCACCGGAGCACTGGGTGGCGTGTTGGCATGTGGGACCCTGACATTCTTGGGATATACACATAAATTTTTGGCCATTATAGGCTGAGTGATGAAAACCATACCACTTTGGACAGATGAGTTCCCAAAACCGGATGATATTCCAGTAAGCCGCTTAGTGGAGAAGGCTGATGTGGCGGTCATCGGGTCTGGATATACTGGACTGAATGCAGCCCTGGTCTTGGCAAACTCTGGGGGGAAGGTGGCCGTGCTGGAGCAAGAAAGTATTGGCTGGGGAGCGAGCAGCCGAAACGGGAGTATGCTCACAACAGGCCTGAAATCTCCGATTACGCAGATCATTCGACGCTATGGCATCGATGTTGCTCGTCATCTCTGGAAGTGGAGCCTGGATGCGATTGACCATGTTGAAAAGATCATCATCCGAGAAAACATTGCGTGTGATTTCTCGCGCCCGGGTCATGCCTATCTAGCCTATAAACCTCATCACTACGACAAGATCAAAGCCTATGGCGAGCTGCTAGCCCGGATGTTTGGCTATGAGGGCTTTGAATATATCGATCCAAAAGATATGCACCAGGAGATTGGCAGCGATGCCTTCTACGGTGCCATGACGGAGGCTTATTCTGGCTTGTTGCAGCCAGCCAAGTATGTGTATGGATTAGCGAGAGCTGCATCCCAGGCAGGGGTATTGTTGGTAGAAAAGTGTCAGGTCACAGGTATTTCCCGCAGGGAAAATGGATTTGCCTTGCAGACATCCCTGGGTGAAATGGAGGCTAAAGAAGTGCTGGTGGCGACTGGCGGGTATACGACCAACCTGGTCCCACGCATCAGGCAAGGGATTTTCCCGGTGGGCAGTTATATCATCGTCACTGAGCCTTTGAGTGCTGATCTGCAAGCGGAGCTCAGTCCGAAGAGACGCGCGTTTTTCGATAGTAAACGCTTTTTGAATTATTTCTGCTTAACACCGGATGGTCGTATGTTGTTTGGAGGCCGGGCAAATCTCTCCACGGGTCTGGATGCGACCCGGTCAGCGAATATCCTAAAGAAACAGATGTATAGGGTTTTCCCCCAATTGCAGGGAACCCCTATCACCCACAGCTGGACTGGTAAATTGGGAGTCTCTTTCGATCAGATGCCGCATATTGGTCGCGTCAATGGGATTCATTACGCCTATGGATATAGTGGACACGGTGTGTCGATTGCCAGTTATCTGGGCTATGAGGTGGGCAGGTTGATCGCTGGCGAGATCAGCGGGAGTGTGTATATGGATATTCACCACCCGCGCTTTATCCTCGCCTCGCTGGATAAGTTGTACCTGCCGCTCGTATCGGCGTATTTTCGATTAGAAGACTTTTTGTCCTAAATGTGGATTTAAGTTAGGGTATTACCAAGTATAAAAAATTATGCATATTGAGAGAACGCCGCGTGAGTGATAACAAAAACAAACTCTTGCTGAACGTATCAAATTTGAAAACGCACTTTTTCACCGAAGATGGCGTGGTGAAAGCCGTGGATGACGTGAGTTTTTATGTGAATGAGGGCGAAATATTGGGTTTAGTGGGTGAATCCGGTTGCGGAAAGACCGTCACTTCACTCTCTATCATTGGGTTGCTTTCAAAACCCGGAAAGATTGTTGGTGGCGAAATCCAGTATGATGGACAGAACTTGCTGAACTTATCTTACGAGCAGTTATCCGAGATACGCGGAAATCGGATTTCAATGATCTTCCAACAACCACAAACCAGCTTGAATCCGGTGCTCACGGTTGGCGACCAGATAGCAGAGGTGCTTGAAATCCACCAGGGTGTGAGTACCAAAGATGCATGGGGGCACGCGGTTGAGATGTTGCGCCAGGTGGGAATCCCCTCGCCCGAGAAAAGGGCCTTTGCTTATCCTCATGAATTGTCTGGCGGACAGGCTCAGCGGGTAATGATTGCCATGGCATTAATATTACAACCGAAACTGTTGATTGCCGATGAGCCTACAACTGCCCTGGATGTGACCATCCAGGCTCAAATTCTCGACCTGATGCGTGGCTTGAATAACATAATGGGGACCGCGATTGTTTTAATTACCCATGACTTGGGCGTGATTGCGGGGATCGCAAACCGCGTGGCGGTGATGTACGCTGGAAAGATTGTTGAACACACGATGGTTGAGACATTATTTGAGGATCCTCTTCATCCATATACGAAGGGTTTAATTAATTCGATTCCAGTATTGGGGCGGGTCAAAGATCGATTGGAAGTAATTCCTGGGGTGGTTCCCAACCTGATCGACTTGCCCAGGGGATGTGCGTTTGCACCCCGTTGTGAGGCGAGAATTGAACATGGGCTGGAAATTTGTGAAGAGAAGATGCCCGAGATGGTGCAAATTGAGAGGGGACATGAGGTGCGTTGCTGGCTGTATCCGGACTAAAGCGGCACCACAAGCAGTCATAGACATCAAATGAGTCGCTAGGCAATAGATGCTTCACACAAGCCAGTCAGACTGGCTTTGACCCCAGCGACTAATATAGCCCTGTTTTCACCCATATTGATAACCGCTCTCGCCATCCAGAGGAGACCGCCTCACCCTCTGGATGACTGACATATAATAAAGAGCAGTTTTGTGCTACGTGAAAGGAGCCTAAGATGGACGTGGTGGAGCTCTACCAACGAAGAGCACCCATTGAAATAGCCCCTGAGGATTTTCGGAAAGTTGGATATCAAGTTGTCGATCAATTAGCCAATTTTCTTGAATGCTTACATCAGCTACCTGTCACGACTGGAGAAACTCCCACCCAAATCAGAAAAATACTTGGAGAAAATACTCTTCCTGATGAGGGGGATTCTCTGGAAAGTCTGCTCGACGAAACCACCCGGTTGTTGGTTAATCATTCCCTATTTAATGGGCACCCACGGTTTTGGGGATATATCACATCGTCGGCAGCACCAATTGGGGCATTGGCAGATATGATTGCGGCGATGATTAATCCAAACGTGGGCGCTTGGATAGTATCGCCAATGGCATCGGAAATTGAGGCACAAACCGTC
>DATCYX010000005.1:0-5759 GCA_036526235.1 Anaerolineales bacterium
TCTTCACTCCCCTGGCGTACGTGATGAGCAAGGGGTTCTTGACCATCTTTGGCGTTTTCTACCTCATCTCGATCACTGCCGCATTTGTGATCACGATCCGCATGCGACAAACCGTGGAGGCGTTCAGTTAATATTAACCTAAGGAGGTCAGATCTTAAGCACATACTCCGTCATTACAAACACTCTGCCTCCCTATACAACTTCATGAAATTCATCTGCCAGCCAAGGTGCTGAAATTGTGAGCATTGATCTCGCCCGATAGATATTTAAACGTGCCCAGACTAAAAATCTACCTATTGGAGCCTGTGCCATCAAGTCTAATGTTAATTACGACTAGGATCTGTCAATGATGAGCGAGGGAGTCAATGAGACTACAAATTGGTATTCCGCGCGCGATACAGTTTTATCAACACTACCCTCTCTGGCGCACATTCTTTGAAGAATTGGGGGCAGACACAGTCGTCTCCCCGCCAACCAATCGAGAGATTGTGACCGCCGGAGCCAAAGTGGTCGCCGATGTCACCTGCCTGCCAGTGAAAGTTTATGCGGGGCATGTCACTTGGCTGCGTGATCATGGAAATGTGGACTTTGTTTTTTCACCCGCTATTTGGAACCTGGAAAAAGATGCTTTTCACTGCTCGAAGCTCAAAGGCCTCCCGGATATCACAAAAGCAACCGTGCCAAACTGCCCGCCATTGCTGGTCGCCGAAGTTGACCCTTACTGGCGAAAACTTTACGAAAATGATGCCTTCTACAAGGTTGGCCGGACGTTCACGCGGAATTCATGGAAGATCCGCCGAGCCTGGGCGCTCGCAAAGGATGTCGACGCAAAATTCCAGGCACTCATCGCTAGGGAACAAATCTCTTATCCAGAGGCGATGGCTCGCTTGTATGGCGACGAATGGCTGACCACCGAGCGAATTGTATCCAAGGATGCCGGGCTGGTCATTGGCCTGGTAGGACACCCCTACTGCCTCTACGATGATTATCTTAACCACAACCTGATTAGACGATTGGGGGAATTGGGAGTTAAAGTCATTACCAGCGAAATGGTCCCGGCAGATGCCGCCAACCGCGGTATTGAGCGAACAACCCGGCAGACTCGCTGGTTTTTCGATGCATGGATGTCCGGCGCTGCAGGCTATTACCTGTATGAAGCCAATGTGGATGGCGTCATTGCTGCTCTGGCTTTTGGCTGCGGGCCCGATTCGACCATGGTCGAGACCATCAACCGCCGCGCACAGGCTTCTGGCCGTTCTTTCTTGAGCCTGATACTTGATGAACATGGCAGTGCAACCGGCATGGTAACCCGCCTGGAGGCCTTTGTCGATATGCTGCTCCGCCAAAAACATTCTAGATTAGAGAAAGACTCAACCCGCGTTATTGAGCACAGATACCCACTTAAAATCTCCCCACCAGCATTACTTTCTCAAATCCGCAGGCCAGTGGTGGGCATCCCTACGATGGGCACCACAGCCGTACCTATAAAATCCCTGTTCAAGGGGATCGGCGCGCAAGTGGAGATGGGGCCGCCTGTCAGCAAGCAGACGGTGACACTAGGCGCTAAATCTTCCCCCGAGTTTATCTGCACACCTTATAAGCAAATCCTCGGCAACATGATCGAAATGCTGGATGCCGGAGCAGATACGCTCATCTATGTCGATGGGCTTGATCTATGCCGAAACAGCAGCTACCATCAATTACTGGAAGATGCACTCAGTGACCTGGGCTATAAATTCAGGTTAATGACCTTTGCTCAGATCTATGAAGGTGGGATATTTGCGATGCCAAAATTCCTGCGCCAATTCGCTCCCGAACTTACCTGGCAGGATGTTGTGCGAGAAATAATTCTCGGAATTGCAAAAATTCACGCGATTGATGCAATCGAACGGCGCGTGCAAACTATTCGCCCGCGGGAAGTGACTCAGGGAACGGTTGACAAATTGTGGGTAGATGCGCTTAATCGAATTGAAGCCACAAAAGATATGGATGCACTCAAACGCACCAAAGTGGATCTTCTAAAAGCAATCGATCGAATCGAGATCGATCCATCAAGACAGCCGGTAAAGATCGGCCTCACTGGAGAGATATTTGCTGTGCTAGATCCATTTTATAACCAGGATATTGAACGTGAATTGGGACGAGCAGGGGCGGAAGTACACCGCACGCTGATGATCAGCAACTGGCTGCACGGTGAGATGATATTGGGTGCGTTTGGATTTCCACATAACAAAGACATCGAGCGCGCCGCTAAACCATATCTACGCGCGAATGTCTCAGGAGAAGGCTGGGCAACTATTGGCGAAACGGTCATCTGTGCCGAAAAAGGATTTGAAGGCATGGTCGAACTCCTGCCATTTACTTGCGAACCAGAAATAACCGCGCTGAACATCTTGCCGCGCGTAAGTCAGGATTACAACATTCCAGTGATCTCCTTTATATTTGATGAACAATCAGGCCGTGCAGGAATACACACACGAGTGGAAGCGTTTGTCGACTTGCTGTACCGGCGGCGAGAATTGCTAGAATCATCGACACGTTTCGTATCATCCAGCGAATTATCAAGACAAACTTTCCTTGGTGAGGATGTATGCAACGCATGTCCAGTAATCGACAATTGTCAAAGAAATATGCTCAATGCAAGGCTCTCCCACTGTAATCTGAACAGCCAGCATGACTTTTCAAGGAGAACGCTATGAACGCATATTTAGGTGTAGATGTAGGCTCAGTGACAACCAAGTTGGTTGTTCTTGACAATGATTACAACTTATTGTCATCACTCTATCTGCGCACGCGCGGTAAACCCATCGATGTCGTTCAACAGGGTCTTTGTGAAATTGCAGAACGCCTTGAGGGTATGTCCATTGAGATCAACGGCGTAGGTACTACCGGCAGCGGGCGATATCTGGCTGCTGTAGTGATCGGCGCAGATATTATCAAGAATGAAATCACCGCTCATGCAGTGGCAACGTCTTATTATGTTCCTGGCGTACAAACGATCGTTGAGATTGGCGGCCAAGATTCCAAGATTATCATCTTGAGGGATAGCGTTGCAGTCGATTTTGGAATGAACACGGTGTGCGCTGCAGGTACCGGCGCATTCCTGGATCAACAGGCTGCACGCCTGAACATCAAAGTCGAAGATATAGGGCTGCTAGCCTTGCAATCCAAAACGCCGGTGCGAATAGCGGGACGTTGTACCGTATTTGCAGAATCCGACATGATCCACAAGCAGCAGATGGGGCATCGCGTCGAGGATATCCTGTATGGCCTTTGCCAGGCTATGAGCCGTAACTATTTGAACAACGTTGGGCTGGGGAAAGAAGTTCGTGAACAGGTCGCATTCCAAGGTGGCGTGGCCTTTAACCAGGGGATGATACGTGCTTTCGAGGAAGCTTTGGATGTTTCCATTCACGTTCCTCCGCATCATGAAGTGATGGGAGCAATTGGCGCGGCAATGCTGGCGCGTGAAGCGATGCTATATTCAACCCAACCCACCCGCTTCATTGGGTTTAGTGCCAGTCAAATGGATTACCGCACCACCTCCTTTGAGTGCCGGTTCTGTTCGAACCGGTGTGAGATCGTGCAGGTGTCCGTAAACAAACATGTTGTTGCACGCTGGGGAGGCCGTTGTGATCGCTGGGATGTGAACGATGCCATTATCAACCGCCCGACTGCATCGATAGCTGTGGCTATGCCATCAAAAGAATCTTGCGAGGTTTGTTAATGCTGTTGATAAACTGAGCCTCAGCTTAACTCTTGGGTGACATACCAATCATTATTCCACTCTCCGCCTCGCTTGGGCGAGCCACAACTTGACATGTGGGAGATAACTTATGCAGAGTGATAATACTCCAGCGAAAAATTCCCGAGCCTTGAAATAGCTCCTGGTATTGATCGCGGGAATGACGATGCTCACAGCGTTTCGTGTTGCGTGGGTGATTGTGGGCGCGCTAAATTCGTCGCTGCTGGGAGTTTTTTTCCACGGAGACGGCAGGTCTCTGCCAGCCCATTGCCGCTAATGCTAACCACCGGGCAGTATTCTAGGTGTGCATTACACATTGCTAATACCTGCTTTGCCAATTAAACAGAGTTACAATCCTGGGGAGGTCGGAGTGAGTCCGAAATTGAACTTCACGCACCGGAGGAAGAATTTGGTCATGTTGATCGCGGTTATCATCCTTATTCTAGCGATCGCGCTTATCTTGTTCCGACCTGTAGATGCACAAAATTTCATTTCGCGCCCCAATCCTGTTCAAAATTACAACCAGGCTGAGCAGAGAATCCAGGCCCTCCAGTCAGAGGAGACAGACCAGCTCAACCCGGTCTGCCGGACACAGTTCCTGTCGTACGGCAAAAAGGTCGAGCGGGTCATCGTTTTTATCCATGGCAACACAACCTGCCCACAGCAGTTTGCCGAGTTGGGTAAGCTGTTCTACCAAAATGGATATAACGTCCTTATTGCGCCCCTGCCCAGGCATGGCCTTGCCGATCGCATGACCGAGGCGCAAGCTCAACTGACTGCCGAGCATTTAGCTACCTACGGGGATAAAGTGGTAGACATCGCACAGGGGCTAGGGGATCACGTAACCCTGGCAGGCTTGTCCGCGGGTGGCGTGGTTACGGGCTGGGCGGCGCAGAATAGAGAGGACATCGATGTGGCTGTCCTGATTTCACCCGGCTTTGGATTTGCTCAGGTACCGCCATCGCTAACACTACCAGCCGCGAATCTCTACTCAATCATACCAAATTCATTTGAGTGGTGGGATCCAACCCTTAAAGAGAACATTGAACCTTCCTATGCATACCCACGGTATTCTACCCGCGCTTTGGCCCAGGTATTACGGTTGAGTTTAGCCGTGCAGTCACAGGCGAGCCAGAGTGGCCCCAAGGCGCAGACGGTTTGGGTGGTGACAAACGCCAACGATAGTGTGGTGAGTTATCCCCTGATACAGCATGTCGTGTCGTTATGGGAACAGCAGGGGACTGACCGGGTGCGCACCTATCAATTTCCGCCAGAGTTACACTTGGGACATGATCTCATTGATCCGAATCAACCGGATCAGCGCATTGATGTAGTCTACCCTAAGCTGATGGAGATCATTGCAAAATAGCCAGCTACCCGTATGTCATAAAAAGCTATCTTTTGATAACCAGCTCAAGTCCGGGCGTGTAACCTGTCAGTAGTCCAATGTTGGGCAACTTAAAGTAAAAAGGCATAACACGACCAGAAATGAAGGTGAAAAATGAATTGTCCTGACTGTGGAACAATTATGTACACATCCATGGGTGGCATGGAAATTTGCCCTCAATGTGGTTACGGCTCGCCCAGCGCACAGCGAAAAAAAAGAAGCACAGCAAGCAGCACAACTCGCCCGAAAATTTGTTGAGTGGAAACTCCTAATCTCAGCCCCTGAGGGAAGCATGCTGACCGTGAACAATCGTGAGTTTGTGCTGGGTTTAGACAAACTGTATCGTGATGCGATGAAAGGGTTTGAGGAAAATAAACTGCTCCCCTGTGCTGAAAAAGTGGCTACAACCTTGGATGTCCAGCCGGCGCAGGTTCCGATTGAGGGATACTATACCGAGAGCCGTGCCCTAACGAGATACTTCCGGCTCATGCGCGCCTTGCAGGAAGTAAATATGGATAAAGAAAATGCAGTCAAACATCTTTCAGAGTTTCAGTTATTATGGGATGTGACCAGTTCTCCGCTATACGGTCGACCGCAGCAGAACAACAAGCTTCTTCCAGTTGGCCG
>DATCYX010000006.1:0-2167 GCA_036526235.1 Anaerolineales bacterium
GTCAGCTGAATGAACAGACATGTCCTAATTGCAGATACCAATGAGCTAAAACGGCTCCTATTATCCGCGCTGAATGCAAGGCGAGGAGGAGCCAAATCAAGCCCTGCCAACAACGGGTCGCAGCCCAGTAGGGTGAATAAGTAGAAAATTGCATCGCGCAGTTTGAGCCGGTCCACTTCGAGGATGCACAAAGGACCGCTTGACCTAGGTTTCAAGCGGTCCTTGTAGTTAATCCATTTTGACCAGCAAAGCCCCAAAAGGTGTTAGCGCTGCACCTGAGTGTGGTAATTCTCTCCCCCTTCCATTAAACCCTGATAGAGTTTAACTCATTCCTCTTGACAATAATATATTCTTGCGATATAAATTATTTTATCAGTTTAATAATTTTTAACGCCAAAAAGGATATGAATATGGAGAATTTTACGCCATCCCCTGTCATGATTTTAGAAGACTTGGAAACCCTAAAAGTCTTGGCTGACCCTTTTCGCAATCAAATCCTTGAGGTCCTTGCACCGGGACCTTTGACTGTGAATCAAATTGCTGAAAAATTGGGACTTACTCCCAGCAAGCTTTACTACCATATAAATATGATGGAAAAGCACAATTTGATCAAGATCATCGACACCACCGTGAAGGCCAATATCATCGAGAAACATTATTGGATTATGGCTTACGAATTCAAGTTAGCTGAAGAACTGTGCAACTTTTCTACCCCCGAAGGTCAAAATTCTGTAACCACAACCATGGTTGCTCCAATTGAGACGACCTTGGGAGACATCAAACGTAGTTTGAAAGCACGAGCATATGCGCTTGATCACGGCGCTAAACAACATCCACGCGAGGTGGTCATCTATCGAGAACTTCGCAGCATCCCAGATGAGCTTGCTAATAAGTTTATTGCCCGCTTGAACGAGGTCATGGATGAATTCAATGCATATGAAAACCAGGAACGCTCAGAAAGCGTCCAGACTCATGCACTGACCATTGCCTTTTACCCCAGTTTTTACTTTGAAAATCCCAACAAGCAAGACGATTAGATATTTCTGCAACAGATGAAGAGCATTGTATAACTCCCAACGAGCCAGCACAGGTGTGCATCAGCAAATACTAACGACCTAGGTCGCACCCAAAGGAGCAGAGACGTGAAGGGTTTCCAAATCGTGATACGAATGAGAACATTCTTGATCATCTGGTTCGGGCAATTGATCTCGATTATAGGATCTGGCCTGACAGGCTTTGGCTTGAGCGTGTGGATTTTTGAAAAGACCGGGCAGGCATTGCCCATCGCCCTCAACGCATTGTTTTTTAATTTACCAAGAGTGCTGTTAGCCCCCATTGCAGGCGCAATTGCAGACCGTTACAACCGCCGCCACATCATGATCCTTGCCGATAGCGGCGCTGCGGTGACCACCCTCGGGGTGGTGGCACTGCTCTTCACCGGCAGATTGGAAGTATGGCATATCTACCTGTCCACCGCTATTAGCTCTTGCTTCGGTGCATTCCAGGATCCGGCATATCGGGCTTCAATCACCATGCTAGTGCCAAAGGAGGATCTGGCTCGCGCTGGCGGATTGGATCAGATGAGCTTCGCGGTTCAGTCGATACTCACTCCATTGCTTGCGGGCGTGCTATACGCCGGGTTTGGCTTGAAGGCGATCATCCTGATCGATTTTGTGACGTTCTTCTTCGCAGTCGGCGCCCTGGCACTGGTGCACATCCCGCAACCCAAGGCAACAAGCGTAGCAGCGGAAGACAGGCAAAGGAACAGGATGTGGCGCGAGGCAGCCTTCGGGTGGAAATATCTGCTCGAGCGTCCTGGGCTTTTCGGTCTTCTGTGGTACTACGCAGTTGTCAATTTCTTTTTGACCCTTTCTGGCGTACTTTTCGCGCCGCTTGTTCTCTCATACGGCACCCCAACCGAGATGGGTGTGGTCCAGACGTTCGGGGGAGTGGCTATGTTGGTCGGGGGCTTGATCATGAGTATTTGGGGAGGGCCAAAGAGCCGCCGTATTTGGGGGGTTATCGCAGCAATAGCGCTGAGCGGTTTTGGCTATCTCCTCGCAGGATTAAGGCCGTCTACATTGTTGATCGCTTCCGCTCAATTTGTGATCCTGTTCTTCATACCCATATCTGCGGCGATCAGCCAGGCGGTTTGGCAAATGAAAGT
>DATCYX010000007.1:0-6691 GCA_036526235.1 Anaerolineales bacterium
CCATTATCGCATCCCAATTTGCAGCTGGTAATCAAATACACCCAAGTAATACGAAAGAGCACCTGCGTTATTCAAAATCGTGCGCAAGTGCTCTTTAGACTCATGCTATATATTGTTTTTAGAGAAGTTCACTCCCCAGAGACGACTCCCTGGCTGAATTCAAAGATTCTCGCCTGTGAGGCTGCATCCAGAGAAAGCCCAGCCATATTGAGCGGTTGCCCTGTGGTTTGGAGCACAAGCCAGCCAAATCCACCCAGGATTTCAGCCAGCTCAAAATTGCAATGACCATACCGATTAACGGGTATATGAGAATATGCTCCACCCATGCCATTTTCGTCCACTTTCGCACCGTATTTTTTAGCATGCCAGTAGGGCACGATCGGGTCGCCCGTGGTATGGAGGGTCACCAATGGCTTTTTCAGTTTGCCGGATGTCTCGTATTTTTTATCTATCTTGTTCAAGGCAGATTGATCGGCAATGAAGCGCTGTACATCCTGGTTGAGGGCTTGATCGTCGAGTGAGCCCATGTACCACTTTTCTGCATATATTGTCATCCGTTTTATTCGCTCCACGGTGACGTTTCCGAAGGGTTGGCCGCGCAACTTCTCGATCCCGTCATTTGTGGCGAACACGTTGTACCACAGGATACCCAGCACGGTCTGCGGAATTGTGCTGGGATCAAAGGGATCAATTGGTGCCTGGGTGACACTTAAGAGTTGCTGAGCATTCAATGGATTAGCTTGTATTGCCACCAAAACACCGGGGGCATATACACTTTCCCAATTGTCCATCACTTCGTCAGGGACATTGACTGGACTGCCAGGTAATAGGCCTGGGAAAAAATAGTCGAACACTACCCGGAAATCACCCCAGTAGTCAACCTGGCCGCGGAAGCCCCCAATTGGCCCGCACATGGCCATCCCCCCGGCAAATGGACCCGGATGCTGTTCAACAGCCAGCGTCGTGACCAACCCACCTTCCGAAGCCCCCACCAGGTAGACCCGGTTGGGGCGGCCGACAGTATCGTTGAACACCTCCACTAGATCGAGGATGTCAATTACTCCCCGCACGACCGCCAGCCCATTCTCGCTGTAGCTCGTGGTGGCAAATGCATATCCTAAATTGTTTACAATGGCAGGCATTGGAGTGCCATCTGGCAAGATCAGCTGGTCCCATGGGATCTCCAATGGCTCTCTGACAGAAACATACCCGTGCGCAAAAATGACTAGATCGCCATTCCAATCACCTTCAGAGGGCAACGTGATGCAATATTTGGCTCCATTGCCATGCACTCCATAGTAGTCACATACAATACCTGTTTGCGCCAATGCAGGCAAGACGGGGACCATAGTAAGGACCAGGACAAGGACTATTAACAGTTTTCCCCACCGAGCCATGATAGACCTCCTTTCACAAATCAGTCATACTATTTGAATATCTGATAATCACCGCCCTACTAATAGAAAATTCAAGCCCAGCAATAACATAACTACCGTTGGTCAGTGCTATAAGAACGAAGCACAAACCCTGTCGCGAAAAAAAATACCCAGTTAATTATGCTATGCTATAAATCATTATAGCAATTTTTTTATGTAATTCAACCCTCGAAAAGGGTAAATCGAGAATTTCACAAGAAGGCAATCTTTGGAGAGTGGAAGCCGTTGGCAGGTTTGACCGTCAGATAGTCGATTTAACGAAAAAACTCCTGAACTCCCCTGTAAACCCCCCCCACTCTGTGCGTACTCCGCTCACGTGGGCGGTGGGCGGCCCGCGGCGCAAGGCGGCGATCAGTTTATCCAACGCCTGGCGGTCTCCTTCTGCCACTAATTCGACATCCCCGCTCCAAAGATTGCGCACCCAACCGCGCAGCCCCAGGGTAACCGCATTTTCCTGAACAAAATAGCGAAAGCCCACCCCCTGCACATAGCCTTCGACGATGGCGTGAAGCCGGGCGTTATGTGTCTCTGCCATCTTTTGATTTCCTTCTCGTCCCCGCCAGGGTCAAACCCAGGGGTACAATGAGTGCAAGAACCAAAATAATTAACCAGGGGGATAGGTTTCGAAATGCCTTTAGCAAGGCATCTTCCCGAAAGGCCTCTCGCCGCCACTGCCGCTCCAACTGAGTGAGGGTACTGCCCAGCGCCGTCTGCACACCCCTTTCACAGGACATACCGTCGGCATAAGCTCTGGTGAGAGCTTCCAACCCCGTAGTCCCATACTGCTGATACAAGAAACGGGTAAATGATGTAGCCTCGGCATAAGCCAGGAAAGCGCCAGATGCATCTCTTGGAAATGTATCACATAGGGAAACGATAGGCAGCATGCTATCATCGTCCAGCGCTTTGTTTAGCAAGATCAAGTAATCTGGATTGGGGTATAGCTCAGCTATCGATGCCAGGCCTTCGTTTAACCAGGCCGGGATGCTGCCATATCCTACACCCAGCCATTGGTAGAGCATCAGGTGCATCAATTCGTGAGGGATCTGGCGCTCCATCTCCAGACGTTGTTCGGGTCCGCGCGGCAGCGAGACCACCATCACACCCAGATCCGGATCGGTATGTGCTCCCACCCAATTCTTCCCCAGATTCTGGAGCGTAGCGCGCATCTCCTGGGCAGTTGCATAGGCATAGATATCTACTGGTGAGCTCAATGTCAAGGGCAAGACAGCCTGGATATTTGTCAGCCCAAGCTCTGCCACATCCAGCAGGCTCTGGGCGAAAGCAGTATCTCCCTCATACCAATGAACGCGGAAGTCCTTCGATTGGCGCGTGCGCCACTCAAAGCGGTTGTCCTCATAGTAGAAAGAACCTCGCTCGCTCTTCAATACCCTTCCCCCGCTCTCGGTGACCTCAAACCAGTAAACGACCGTAGAGAAAGCTCGCATAGGCGATTGAGTCAGATCAGCAGAGTAGAGCAGTTGCCCACGGTTATCCCACGTAGCCGCGCCTGTACGAGTTTGCAACTCGCCTTCAGCCACAAAGAACAGGGTAGCTGACTCGACAGATACACCAGCTGGGATTTCTCCACGGAAGGTGATCTCTTCCCCAAAGGTGTACTGCACACTGGTAAGAATTTCGCCAGCCTGGGCGCGAACCGGGTACACATACAGGTTGCCTGCCAGGATAATTGCCAAAATGAAAAATATCGTCTTTTTCCCCATCAAATTATGCTCCTAGCATGGCCAAAAGAGGCGTCAAGGTCAGCGGACTGAGCAAAGTGCTGGTGAACACTGCTGTAGTGACAAAGGATGGCTCAACATCGTACTCTGTCGCCAGAACTGTCATGAGAACTGCAGTCGGTGTCCCAGATTCGGAGATGGCAGCTTGCAGCGCAGCCCCGCGCAGTCCAAATAACAGCGTAAAACCGACTGCAACTACTGGTGCTACCACCAAACGCATGATATTGGTTAATCCCAGGGCTACAGGCTGCCCATCCCACTTGGCTCGTTCGAGCTGGACACCGATCAACACCATTAAAATCGGGATAGCGGCATTACCCAATAAAGTTACAGTCCGATCTAGCGGCAATGGCAGCTTCCACCCATATCCATTGAAAATCATCGCCACAATAACAGCATACATGCCTGGTACCTTGAAGAGACCCACCACAGCTTCCTTCAAGCCAGATTTGCCTAGAGAGGCCAGCACCACACCCACTGTGTAGGTCAGCATAGCCGAGGTCACAAAATAAACGCTGGCATGCGCTAATGCCGTCTCTCCAAAGGCAAACATGTTCATGGAAAGGCCAAAATTACCCGAGTTGCCGAACATGGCTCCCATAATCACAGCTACCAGCATACGGCGTTCCAGCCTCAGCAACCGGCCCAGCAACCAGGCTAGCATGCCCACAGCTAACATACTTACAACCGTAAATGCAGACATCTGCAGGATGGCACTGCCACTGAGCTGACTGTTGGTCAGCAGCATGAATACCAGGCAAGGACTGAAGATATAAAAACCAACTTGAGATATAGTACGTGGAATTACTTTAAGATACTTTGATAATAAATAACCTGAGCCCGCAGCCAGAAAAATGGGTAGGATGTTGTTGGCGAACAGGGTAAGCAGGTCGATCAATCTTTGTCGTCCTCTTCGTCCTCACGCAAGTCGAAATAAAACTCATCGTCCAACTCATCTTCCTCGATATCCAGCAAGTCGAAAAGTGAGGTGTCTTCAGTGAAATCCAGGTTATCGAGGGCAGATTCGATAAAGTCCGCCTCTTCGTCGTCATCGGTCTGCTTATATAGCTTTTCGAGTCTCTCCCGCACCCCTTCGCCTCCAATTTGTGAAAGCGCCCATACGGCTGCCCAACGCACATCGGAGTCCCCATCTTCTACCAGCTGCATCAAACGGGGAACGGCTTCTTTGATCTCCAACTCGCCAGCGGCGCGCGCCGCTTCACTCAAAACCCCCGGCACATCGCTGTCCAGCTTGGAAATCACTGCTTTATTCCAGGCTCTATTGACCGATCGTCCCATAGCGAACAAAGCGCTGGACAACCAGTCGTTTTTACCCGAGTTATAGGCAGCTTTGATCAACACTGGGACCTCTTCTCGGTCGGAAAATCCCAGTGCTTCTAAGGCACGGCGCCGTACTAAACTAGAATCCTTGCCGCTTGTTACCTGGAGCAATTTATCCTCAAGCTGATGCAGCGTGGATGCCGGTAATTCATCAATCTCCCCTAAATAGATATAATGGCCTAAGGCTGTTGCGGCTACCGCGCGCACGCCAACGTCCGCATCGGATTCCATCATGCGGACAAATATGGGCACCAAATCGGGTGCTTCATATTCCCAAAGCGTGCGCACAGCCAACTCGCGCACGCGCGGCTCACTGTCTGTCAACCCATAGCGGGCGAATGCTTCAAAGGATAAGACATAATCTTTTAGACCGATCTCTTCAATATCTTCCATAATCGCCTGGCGCCTCCAGGAGGGTACGTTCAGCCAGGTATTCTGCAAGGCTGCCAGGTCTGCCGGGTCCAAATCCGAGAGCCGGTACAGATAGCGCGGATCCATGGGCCTATCCACATCCAACATGGCATCCAATAAATTTTGAATCGTGATTCCTTCTATCTCACTCATGGCACAAACCATCCAAGCACATCGCCCCCACAGGCAAGACTATCAGGGCAATTGTACAGGGTTAAGAAAATCCTGCAGGTTAATGTAAATTAGCAGGAATAAAAGCATGGTGAAGCCAACCAGGTGGATGGCGTTTTCATATTTTTGCGGTATGCGGCGGCGGAAGATGATCTCTGGGATCGTGAACAAAATCCGCCCACCATCTAAAGCGGGGATCGGGAAGAGGTTGAATATACCCAACGACATACTGATGACCATGAAAAACCACAGAGGTTGTTCGATTTGTTGGTAGATATCGTACATCCCTTTATATCCAATCGGACGACCCTCCTGCGGGCTAACTTCACCTTGGAAGATACGCACGGGCAGCAGCAGAACGCTACGCGTGTATTCATAGGCTACAGCAACACCCACTGGCACCGCTTTCAACAGCGTGGTGGGCTTGACCGGATTTGCCATAATGATACCGATAGCACCGTCCTCTGGGGGCGGGTTGCGCGGTGTCATCGTGATCTCAAAAGACTGGTCGTCCCGCAGTATGGTGAAGCTGGTCGGATCGCCCAAGCGGGCATAAATCTTTTCATGCAAATCGTCTACACTCTGCACATCCTGGTCACCCACTCTTAATATCAGATCACCAATCTGCAGGCCAGCCTGCTCAGCAGGGGAACCCGGAGCGATTTCCTGTACCTGCACCTGATCTAGCACCGGCTCACCCAGGTTGTAAAAAAGCAGTATCGAAAGCACCACACCCATAGACAGGTTCATCAATGGCCCAGCAAAAAGCACCGCCAGTCGCACCCAGGGACTGGCAGCAGCCAGCCCACCGGGCACATTTGGATCATCCTGGCCTTTGATGCGCGCGAAGCCACCTAACGGGATCCAGTTAATGGAGAAGATTGTCCCCCCCGCCTGGAATATCTTGGCCAAGCGTGGTGGAAAACCAATACCGAACTCCTCCACTTGCACGTTGAATAAACGTGCTGCAAGGTAGTGGCCTAGTTCGTGCAGGATAATTAGCAAAGCCAAACCACCGATAAACTGTAACAATTGATTCGCAAATAGATTAGAGACAATCATTTTTCTGTAAAATCCATCCAAAAGCGTTGTCTGGAATAAAACAACACGTAATTTTACTCATTATATCCTTTTCGCTAACAAGTCGCTAGATACAGGGGATGTGAACGAGAATTTCTAACGAATTTCTAAGCGCGCCGGGCCACCAACGCCAGCTGCCAATACTTGCTTGACACCATCGATTTGCCCAAGCTGTGCGCGCACCTGGGTAGCAACCTGCTCCTCGCAGATCACATGCACATTCGGTCCAGCGTCAATCGTGTAGCAGACGGGCAAGCCCGCCTCGCGCCAGTCACGGACTGCCTGCATGACCTCCAAGGTAGCCGGCTGCCAGTAGATCAAAGCAGGCATGGAGGTCATCATCACGGCATGCATGAGGTGGCAATCCATCTCGATTGCCCTGGCCAGAGCCTCGAAGTCACGACTCAGGATGGCGTGCCGGCAATCCACCAGCAAGCGCCCGACTTCTGCAAGGCGGGCAGCGTGCAGCGGGCTGGTCTGCGCCCGGGCATGCCCCTCTGTGGAGCCAGT
>DATCYX010000008.1:0-5794 GCA_036526235.1 Anaerolineales bacterium
AAATCCACCGTGGGCTATTGCCCATCTGGACCCTGCCCATTTCTCAATGCTTTCTGGGATGGCATCCAGATTTACTATGGTCAGGGATTCGCCTCGGTGGATGATGTCGTAGGTCACGAGATGACCCACGGCGTCACCCAATATGAGTCAGGACTGTTTTACTACATGCAGTCTGGGGCGATCAACGAATCCCTCTCCGATGTCTGGGGTGAGTTTATTGACCTGACCAACGGAAAAGGCAACGATGCTGATGGAGTGCGTTGGCTGGTAGGCGAAAACCTTCCCATTGGCGCTATTCGCAATATGAAAGACCCAACCGCTTCCCCATTCTATGACCCGGACAAGATAAGTAGCAGTTACTACTACTGTACCACGGGCGATTGGGACGCTGGTGACTATGGTGGCGTACACTCCAACAGCGGGGTCAACAATAAGGCGGCTTACCTCATGACGGATGGCGGGTCGTTCAACGGCAAAACTGTGACCGGCATCGGCATCACCAAAGTGGCGAAAATTTATTACGAAGTCCAAACCAACCTACTCACCTCAGCCAGCGATTATCAAGACCTGTATGACGGCTTGCTGCAGGCCTGCGCCAACCTTACCGGTACGGCTGGCATCACTGCTGCCGACTGCCAGCAAGTCAAGAACGCGGTGGATGCCACGCAGATGAACCAGCAGCCGGCATCCTGTGCTGCCAACGAGGCGCCGGTCTGCCCGGTTGGTCAGACGGCAACCAATCTCTTTTTCGATAACCTGGAAGATACGGAGAGCGGCAATTGGACACACGGACCGGTTAGTGAGCTCATCGATATCGATGAGTGGTACTACCCTCAGAACTTCAATCCTTATGGCTTTGATGCCACCTATGCCACCAGCGGCCTCTACAATCTCTGGGGGTACGATGTAGAAACCTCCGCCGACTTCGCCATCGCCATGGTTCCCAATGTCGTTTTGCCGGTTGGAAACCCTGCCTACATGCGCTTCAACCATGCCTATGGCTTCGAGTCCCCCGATTGGGACGGTGGGGTGCTCGAGTACAGCACCGATGGCGGCTCTTCTTGGACTGATGCCGGTCCGCTGTTCATTGACAACGGATACAACGGCGCGATTCACAGCAATGATGCTAACCCGCTAACCGGGCGCTCAGGTTTCGTAGCCAATAGCAATGGCTATATCTCGTCACGCCTAGACCTGGCTTCGCTGGCTGGAGGCAACGTGAAGTTCCGCTTCCGCATTGGCACCGATGGTTTGGTTGGGGACTGGGGTTGGTTTATCGATGATATCCGCATCTACACCTGCGATTGGGCTGAGCCCCCAGAGTTAATTTACCTGCCTTTCATCCGTAAGCCTTAAGGGCAAATTGGGTTGCCCAGATGAACGTCCCGCAGGTTTATGAGCACACAGGCTTGTTTTAGAGAAATCTGCGGGACGTTTTTGCACATAAGTGGTTTCCAATTTCGGTGGATTACTGTAGCATCCTTATCCTGGCGAAATTTTAAGGTTGGTTAAACCTCCGTTCTGCACTCGCCGTGCTATAATCTCTCCAAGCCCGGAAATCCTTTCACGGCTAGATTTTTTTTGCCCTGCGTGCATCTCGCAAACCAATTCATATCCATTAGGGTTTTGTTCGTTTCGTTTTGTTGGCTGACCACTGCAAATCATGTCCTTCGTCCACCTGCATGTCCATTCCGAATACTCCCTGCTGGATGGCTTCTCCAAGGTGAAGAAGCTGGTCAAGCGCGCCAAGGAGATGGAAATGCCCGCCCTGGCGCTCACTGACCACGGCACCATGTTCGGCGTGATCGACTTTTATAACGCCGCTACTGCCGCTGGCATCAAGCCTATCATCGGCATGGAGGCCTACCTGGCTGCCAGGTCGATGCAGGAGCGCGACCCTCAGGAGGATAAAAAATCCACTCACCTGTTGCTCCTGGCAGAAAATGAGACTGGCTACAAGAATCTGCTCCAGATTGCCAGCGCGGCCCAGATGCAGGGTTTTTATTACTTTCCGCGTATCGATCATGATTTCCTGGCGCAGCACTCCGAGGGTTTAATCTGCACTTCTGGGTGCATGGCAGCCGAAATACCGCGCTTGATCTATCAATCTAACCTGGAAGCAGCCCGCCGCCAGTTGGACTGGTATTACGAGGTCTTCGGCCCGGAGCGCTTTTTCCTGGAGCTTCAAAGCCACCAAATTCAAGAGCTGGACACCATTAACCAGCACCTGATGACATTGGGCAAGCGCTACAAAGCGCGCTTCGTTGCCACTAATGATGTCCATTATGTAAATCCACAAGATGCCCGTCTGCAGGATATCCTGCTGGCAATCCAGACCAGTTGCGTGCTCACCGATCCAAACCGCATGCGCATGAGTGATACTAGCTATTACCTGCGTAGCCCGCAAGAAATGGCACAGCTTTTCGCCGAGGTGCCGGAGGCAATTCACAATACGGTTCTGATCGCAGAGCGGTGCAATGTTGATCTGGGTTTCAAGGGCTACCACCTGCCCGTTTTCGAGGTACCTGAAGGTCAAACCCCTGTATCCTACCTGCGTCAGCAGTGCGAGAAGGGTTTTGTCAAGCGATTCGGCTCGCGTGCTGATAACCCGGTCTATCGCCAGCGCTTGGAATATGAGCTGGATATTATTCACCAGATGGGCTTCGATACGTACTTTTTGATCGTTTGGGATCTATGCCAGTTCGCCCGAGACCAGGGTATTTGGTATAACGCCCGCGGCTCAGCAGCCGGATCGATTGTAGCTTATGCCCTCGAAATCACCCTGGTGGATCCCATTGAGCATGGCTTGATCTTCGAGCGCTTTCTCAACCCAGGGCGTATTTCCATGCCCGATATTGACCTGGATTTTCGCGATGACCGCCGGGCGGAGATCATGGAGTATGCCACAAAAAAGTATGGCGAGGATAAGGTGGCGCAGATCATCACGTTTGGCACACTGGGTGCCCGCGCCGCCATACGCGATGTGGGTCGCGTGATGGATATTCCCCTGAATGAGGTGGATAACGTTGCCAAGCTGATCCCTAATATCCCGGGCAAGCCAATGACCATTTCAGATGCGTTGGAAGAAGTCCCCGATTTCAAGAAAATGTATGACACAGCTCCCTATCTGCGCGATTTGATCGATACAGCCACTGAAATGGAGGGGGTGGTGCGTAACGCGGGCACGCACGCGGCCGGAGTGATCATCACCGATAAGCCCTTGCTCGAGTATATCCCGCTCCACCGGCCTACCGGGAGCGCATCCAGCGAAGACAGCCCGGTGAAAGTGGTCACCCAGTTTGAGATGTCGGTGCTCGAGTCGCTGGGGCTGCTCAAGGTGGATTTCTTGGGATTAGCCACGCTTACCATCATGGCACGCGCTTGCGACCTGATCCTCCAGCGACACGGGGTGGAACTGAACCTGGATAATATCCCGCTGGATGATCCTGCGACGTATGAGCTGATGGGCAGGGGTGAGACTGCCGGTGTGTTCCAGGTGGAAGGGTCGGGGATGCGCCGTTACTTGATTCAGATGAAACCCAAAGAGCTTGCTAACGTGATCGCCATGGTAGCTTTATTTCGTCCTGGACCGATGGATTTCATCCCTGGCTATATCCGCCGCATGCATGGGGAAGAGCCTGTGACCTATCGCCACCCTGCACTAGAGCCAATTTTCCAGGAGACGTATGGATATCCAGTCTACCAGGAACAGTTGATGTTCGCTGTAATGCAGCTGGCGGGTTACACTGCCCCAGAGGCCGACGACTTGCGCAAAGCGGTCGCCAAGAAGCAGAAAGAGAAGCTGCTTAAACACCGCCAGAAGTTTGTAAAGGGGGCAGTTAAAAATAGCGTCCCTGAAGAGACAGCTGAAGCCATATTCGACGAGTGGGAAGAATTTGCTCGATATGGGTTCAACAAAGCCCACGCGGCTGATTATGGCATTATTGCGGTTCAAACCGCTTACCTGAAGGCTCACTACCCGGTTGAGTATATGACGGCGGTTCTGTCGGTCAACCTGAGCGACACTGCCAAGGTGGCTCTTTATGTGGCGGATTGCCGCCGCTTGGGTATTGCCATTGAGCCGCCAGATGTCAACTTTAGCGGGTGGGATTTCACCATTGAAGATCACCCCGAAAACAGCACCTCAACCATCCGTTTTGGCCTTGGGGCGGTCAAGAACGTGGGGCACGGCCCGGTGGATGCGATCCTCCAGGGGCGTGATGATCAAACCTTTGTTGATCTGGACGATTTCGCCCATCGCGTGGATTTGCGCCAGGTCGGCAAGCGCGCTTTAGAGAGCTTGATCAAGGTTGGCGCGCTGGACAGCTTTGGCCCGCGCCCTGCCCTTTTGGAAGGCATTGACCGCATCATCTCTGTCAGCGCGGCCCATTTTCGTGCAGCAGATATGGGCCAGATGAGCCTTTTTGGTGTGCACACAGGTGTCTCTGAGACCATTAGCTTGCCGCAATTGGTTGGGGAAATCAGCCGCCGAGAAATGCTCAATTGGGAGCGTGAGTTGATCGGCCTGTATGTCTCCGATCATCCCCTCTCTCCGGTGATGAACGAAATCACCCAGGCCGTTACCCATTTCTCAGCTCAGCTACCTGAGGTAGCGGCGAATGAAAAAGTACGGGTTGCGGGTGTGATCGTACGTATTCGCCCTCATCAAAGCAAGGCTGGCAAGCCAATGGGCTTTGTAGCTATCGAAGATTTGCAGGGGACTATCGAACTGGTCATCTTCCCCAGCGTCTGGTCGAGAGTCTCCACAATAATCGAATATGATCGTATCATTCTTGTCGATGGGCGCGTGGATTCTAGCGGCGCTGAGCCAAAGGTGCTGGTGGATAATGTCACCACTGATTTAAATATGAAAGTAGCTGTCCAGGAGGATAAAGCGAGTCGGCGTAACAACGAAACGACTAATCGACAGGCTCGAAAGTTGGAAGATCGGAAAATCGATGCGAAAGAAGAGAGTCTGTCAGAAGAAGATTTACTCCTTGAAAGTGACTCTTCGAATTCGTCATTCAACGACTTTCCAGACTTTGACGATGATGTACCTCCCATGCCTGACCCGCCTTCAGACTGGGATATATACGAGCCCGAAGAACCAAGCATAGCTGCGA
This sequence comes from Anaerolineales bacterium, assembly GCA_036526235.1. GTDB lineage: Bacteria > Chloroflexota > Anaerolineae > Anaerolineales > UBA4823 > DATCYX01. The sequence continues at coordinate 5,124 of DATCYX010000008.1, forward strand.
TCGCGGTAGGCCTCTTTGCTGGTGGAGAGAACGGAGAGTTGGGGGTGGATACAGCCACAGTGAGCGATGTCATGTCTGATGGAAATGTGCAGGATGCTGCTACAGGAGACCAGTTGGTCGGGGAGCAAGCGCTCTCTGTGGAGGAGGCCACTGAGCAGAAGGGTATGCCGGGTGAGACTCCCTCCACACAAGATGTAAAGCCCGACCATGCTCCTGAGAAAACCACTGAACAAGCAACGGAGCGACTGCCAGCGAAACCGTCCGATCCTGCGGTGTTGCTGCCGCCTTTCCTGGTACGGCCTCCCATCTCATCTGCACGAGAGCAAGTCCAGATGATCACGGTGATACTGCGTTCTACGGGGGACAAGACTCGCGATGTGCTGCGCTTGCGCCGCATCCACGGCACGCTCATGTCCTATCCGGGTAATGATCGCTTCGCTTTCCACGTATTTGAGCGCGAGCGAGGCTACCTGTTAGAGTTCCCCAACTTTACGACGGACGTGAGCGCCGAGTTGATTGCCAAACTCCAGGCTCTGGTGGGCGCCGATAACATCCGCTTAGAATCAATTACTTTTCAATAGAAGAGAACAAGTCGTTCCCCTCCCTTCCGCTAAAGCGGCGGGAGGGGGATGATTTACGGAAAAACGGGCTATTGGGCGGCGTTCCCGCCG
>DATCYX010000009.1:0-9947 GCA_036526235.1 Anaerolineales bacterium
CTTAGGTATTTAGGCAGTGGTTAAAGCCAAGGCCAGATGCCAATTAATAATCCGTTTGCAGGTTTCATTGCATTAAACAGTTAGAGAGCTGCCCAACAAGCCACACCGATAACGCCAGCATTATCTCCCAATTGTGAGGGGACAACCTCCACCTCCTCTACTGGCATGACATACACGCGCTTTTTGATGGTGTGCCTGATGGGATCTAGCAAAAGTTCGCCTGCCTTTGCCACACCACCACCAATGACGATACGGCGTGGTCCAACAGCCGCGCATACGTTAGAAGCCGCAATACCGATATAAAAACCCGCCTTTTCGTAAATTTCTTTGGCAATCTCATCGCCTGCTTGAGCTGCTTTGGCAATCAATTCCGGGGTGATGCAGTTCAGGTCGAACTCACACAGTTCAGCGATAATTGTAGTTAAGCCCTGGGCAACGGCTTTCATGCCCATCGCAGCAATTGCGGGGCCGGAGGCATATGCCTCGAGGCAACCATTGTTGCCACAGCCACATCGTGGACCGTTGAAGTCAATTATGGTGTGACCCAGTTCGCCCCCTGTGCCACCGATGCCGAGGTGCAATTGGCCGTTGACCACCAATCCGCCGCCGATCCCAGTGCCAATCGCGAAGACAGCGATAGTATCTACACCGCGGCCGGCCCCAAAGCGCCACTCGCTGTTCGTGATGGAACGGACATCGTTTAGCAGAGCAGTTGGAAGTCCAGTAAGCTGCGTGATTGTATCCCGCAGAGGTACGTGTGGCCATGTTCCAGGCAGGTTGGGTAGAAAAAGCGTTTTGCCCTTCTCTAGATCCAGCACACCGGGTACACCAATACCGATACCACCTATGTCATCTTTCTGCATGCCAGCCGATTGGATTACCTGCAGCAACAAGTCAGCCATGCGTTTCATGACAGCGTCGTGTCCCTCACGTGCCAGCGTGGGGATACTCATTTGGTGAAGGACTTCCCCAGTTTCGACATCTACAATGGCAGCACGCAGGTTGGTACCACCTAGATCGCAGCCGAGAAATTTTTTCATCAGACATCCTTGCTGGAATCGCTCACCCTGCCCATCTCCTTGCATATAATCCCGTAAGGGATGAGGGAGAAAGGGAAATAGTGAGGGCAAAGTGCAAACTTACAAACGATTAGTGAATGTATGGTTTCAGCACATCGCGCGACAGGTAGAAACCGCGCTTGATCAGCTCCTCATCCCCTTCAAAGGCGCGGTCTTCATGCTCAATACTGACCACGTAATCATAGCCAACGGCAGTCAGGGCGGCGAAGAATTTGCCCCAGTCCATGTCACCCAAACCGGGCAGGCGCGGAATTTGCCAGCCCATGCCTTGTGAGAGCACACCGTTGTGATACAGACCTTCCCTGTCAATGTGCAGGTCTTTCGCATGGACGTGGAATATTTTGTCCGCAAAATCGTGAATAACACGCTCGTAGTCAATCATTTGCAAGATCAGGTGCGACGGATCAAGGTTCAGCCCGAAATTGTCTTCCGGGATGATTTCCCACATCTTGCGCCAGATGGCAGGCGTGCTGGCCAGGTTGTTGCCGCCAGGCCATTCATCGTAGGAGAAGATCATCGGGCAATTCTCGATGGCAATCTTGATGCCATGCTCTTTGGCGAACTTGACAATTGGCGGCCAGATTTTGGCGTAATCTTCCAGATTCTGTGGCACGGTTTTGTCTTTGTCCTTGCCGATGAACGTACCGACAATAGGCACTTCCAGCATCTCGGCGGCTTCGATAACCTTCTTCAGGTGAGCGGTCACCGTTTCTCGGTGCTCAGGATCGGGGTGAAGTGGATTCGGGTAATAGCCAAGCGAGGAAATCGTTAGACCGTAGCCATCCAGCATTTTGCGGATTTCCTTGGCCTGGACATTGTCCAATTCGGTGACGTTAATATGCGTAACACCCGCGTAGCGGCGGGTGGCTTTTTCGAGTGGCCAGCAGGCAATCTCGATGGCCTGGAATCCGCTTTGGGCACCCCATTGGGCGGCCTGTTCAAGCGTATTGCCGGGTAGAGCGGCGGTGAAGAAACCTAATTTCATTGATACCTCCTTGTGTTTGGAGTCCAACGATTCCATTCGTTGGCGCTTGTCCAAAGTCAGGCCCTTACAGGATGGTTCGCGAAGACTTTGGACTTCGGATTGGTTAGACTTTAACCCATTTCCCTTCCTTGGTGCTACGTTCGATGGCTTCGCAGAGTAGCATTTCGTAATGACCATCGGCGAAGGTTGGAAAGTCGGGCGTTTTTGTGTAATTGCCGGCCAGAATGTAATTATATATTTTTGTATAAAGTTGTTTGAATGTATCGGGAAAGCCCTCGTTGTGACCTCCGGGATAAGAAGCGGTCTCTCGTGCTTCAAGAGAGAGCAGCGAAGGGTCTTTCATCAGTGTCTGATTGGGTTCTGTCCGATGACCGATCCATAACTCGTTGGGCCTTTCCGAGTTCCAACCCAACGAAGACTTGGAACCGTTGATCTCATAGAACAGGCGGTTCTTGCGCCCTGAAGAGACTTGCGAGACCGTCAGAACACCGCGCACACCGTTCTCGTAATGCAGCAGGATAGTGGCGTAATCTTCGGTGTGAATGGGCTGGTCGATGTAATCTTCAGGCGTGAGGATTTTTCCGGTGAAGGTTTCCAGCGGTTTGGCGGGTTTCTTGCGAATGGGGTGGAAGGTTTTGAAGTCAGCATAGACTTCTTCAACGCGCAGGCCAGTGATAAATGTCAGCAGGTCGAACCAATGGGAGCCGATGTCGCCCACAGCGCGCAGAGTCCCACCCAGTGACGGTTCAAGGCGCCAGTTCCAGTCAGTGGGAAAGAGCAGCCAATCTTGCAGGTACGATCCCTGCAGGATGAACAGGTCACCCAATTCACCATTTTGCACTATACTCCGCGCTTGTTGAACAAGGGGATACATGCGGATATTGAAGTTGACCGAGTTGACGAGTCTCCTCTCTGCCGCCAGTTCGACCAGTTCAGCCGATTCGGTGGCATTCATCGCCAATGGCTTCTCGCAGACAACGTGCTTGCCAGCCAGCAAAGCGGCTTTGGCATGCGAGTGGTGCAGGTAATTTGGCGTGGCAAGATGCACTACATCTATATCAGGATCAGCCAACATGTCATCCAGCGAACCATAAAGGCGCGGAATACCAAGTTCAGTGGCCTTTTGTTCGGCTTTTGCTTTCGTGATTTCAGCCAATCCCAACACCTGGATGCCATTGCGACGCAAGCCTTCAATGTGAGCCGGGCCAATAAAGCCGGTTCCTGCTACGCCGGCGCCGATGGTTTGCTTGGTAAGCTGCTTTGTCATTGTGGAATCTCCTTAGTATGCTCCGGGTGTCGCATTCGGTTTGATTTCTACTTTCTTGCCTTCCTGTAGCGCTTTAAAGTTGTCCAGGATGGTAGCCGTTGCAGTGGCACCACAGCGGGTCACGCCAACATCGATCACTTCCAGGAGGTCGGGCAATGTGCGGACGCCGCCCGCCGCTTTGACCTGTACCTTGTGGCTGACGTTGGCACGCATCAGGCGCAAGTCATCCAGAGTCGCGCCGCTGGGAGCAAAACCGGTGGAGGTCTTGACCCAGTCTGCGCCTGCCTCTTCACAAAGTTTGCAGGCTGTAATTTTTTCTTCATCGGTTAGATACGCGTTCTCGAAGATGACCTTGACCTTCACGCTACGCCTATGGGCAGCATCACAGACCTCTTTGATGTCATCACGTACGTAATCAGTTTTTCCTGAGCGTAACTGACCGATGTTCAATACCATATCTAGCTCGACCGCGCCATCGTCCATGGCTTGCTGGGCTTCGGCGACCTTGATGGCGGTCAGGTTGCTTCCATGTGGGAATCCCACCACGGTGCTGACCAACACATCCGAGTCCTTGAGTATTTCTTTGGCAAGTTTAACGTGACAAGGTTTTACGCAGACGGTGGCAGTATGGTAGCGGGCAGCCAGTTCGCAACCAGCGACGATGTCCGCTTCGGTCAATTCCGGACGCAAAAGAGAATGGTCAATGACCTTGGCAAGCTGTTCATAAGTGACGGTTTTGCTATTTAAAGTCATAACATGGACTCCAAAATCTCCAGATTACCTTTTCCACAAATCAATCGGCTTCTTGACTTTCGGCGGGTCGTAGGGGAACCCGATCTTACGCCCCTCGCCAGCCGATTGGTAGGCGGCATACATGATCTTCAATACTTCACGACCATCCTCGCCAGTCTCCATGCAGGTGACTTTGCCGAGCACACTATCAACAAAATGCTGCATCTCTTGCGGGAAGCCATAGTTCCAGATCTCTTCGAACATGGTGAAGGTGTAGCCTTTGGTCTGTCCGGCTTTTTCCACAGCGTAACCATACCCTTCTTCTGAGTAGGTCAGCAACGAACTGCCGCGCAGCAAGTCGGCGCGCGTGTGACCTTTTTTCCCGTAAATCTCACAACGGTCGTCCACGCCGCCACCTTTAGCCCAACTGTTCTCGATCATGGCGACTTTGTTACCCTCATATTCGATGATGCAATAGGAATGGTCTTCGCCCTGCGTGCGTCCTTGGTGGACATAAGTGCCCATAAAAGCGGTCACGCTCTTGACTTTGGGTTTGCCCAGCACCCAGCGAGTGTATTCAATCGAGTGGCAACCCATATCGAGCAGCACGCCGCCGCCGGAACGATTCACGTCCCAGAACCAGGGCATGTGCGGACCGGGATGCTCCTCAGATTGTTTCGCAAGGAAAGGCTCGCCAATCGCGCCTTCATCGATCAGCATTTTGACACGGACGTATTTTGGGGCAAACAGCAGCTCTTCCGCATACATCAGCAAAACGCCCGCTTTATTGCAGGCTTCAATCATCTCGTCCGCTTCTTCGAGCGTGACACACAGCGGTTTCTCGACGATGACGTGTTTGCCAGCTTGAGCGGCCGCCACTACAGCTTCGCAATGCAGGTCGTTCGGAATGCCGATGTCTACCACATCAATTTCTTTATCTTTTAACATCTCGCGGTAATCGCTATACGCGTTTGGGATTCCGCGCTCTTTGGCAAAATTAGCAGCGTTATTGGGACTGGCAACTGCAACCAAATCCGCATTATGCACCCAGCCCTTAAAAGCAGCATGATGAATATCACCGACGAAACCGGTTCCGATCATACCAATCTTTACCGTTTTGCTCATGGCATTCTCCTTCCTTCAATGAATGTTCACAGGCCTTTGCCTGAAAGAGTTATTTGAGAATAAGCGAGCGCGTCAATCTGCAATGGAAACTGCGGTGGGAGCTGCAATGAAGTATCCGATGTAAGCTCTCAAGGGGTTGTGATAGGATACGAGCCCTGCCTATTTCCGAATTATTGCCGCAAGGCTTGCTGACGGCCGTAGATAGAGATCAATACTAGTAGTGTTGTGCCCAACACCATACGGCGGACAGAATCGGGCATCTGCATAGTGGTCAGCAAGCTGGTGATAAGCGTCAACACGATTGCGCCGGCCATCGTGCCCCAGTAGCTGCCCTTCCCGCCCGAGAGCAGTGTCCCGCCGACCGCCACCGCCGCTATGGATGGGAACAGGAACGGCTGACCAAGTTGAATCAACACCACGCCTGTGTTCCCAACCACCAGGAACCCACCAAACCCAGCCAGTACACCTGCCAGGGTATAGGTCGCCAGGTTCATCGCAATCACATTGACGCCGGAGAGTTTAGCCGTCACTCGGTTAACACCGATGGCAAACAGGTTCTTGCCAAAGGCCGTGCGTTCCAGCAGCAGCCACATCAGGACGCCAAAAATCAGCCAGATGATGAGCGCATTCGGGATGGGAAAACTCGGCGAAAGGGGTCGCGCAATCACCCGTGTCATGATGGGGGCCACCTTCCCGCTCACGTTGCCGTGATTGGCGAGGATAATCGCCCCAGTGACAACGCCCGACATGCCAAGCGTCATCACAAACGGGGATATTTTCAAAAAGGTGATACCAGCACCGTTCAAAAAGCCAATGAAAGCGCCCACAGCGAGGGAAACGAGCAAGGCCAGCAGCACCTTATTATCCTCGCCTTTGACGATGACGTAGGTAAAGATGGCCGTCAGCGTGACAATGGAACCCGCCGATAAGTCAATCCCTTCGAAGCCACTGATGATGACCAGGGTTTGCCCTGCCGCAATCACACCGAGAAAGACCGACAGGCGCAAAATATTCAAGGCTTGAGAGCGCGCAACATTTAAATCGCTACCGTAGCTATTAGGCAGCAGGCCTGAGAGCACGAATAGCACTACTGCCAGCAGCAATGCGGCGACCGGGGGTGAGATATAAAAACGCTTCATTCTCGCCTCCTGAACAGGTTGATGATGCCCGGTGTCGCCAGCGCGACCACGATGATCGTCGCTTTAACCAGCGTTTCCCACCATGTGTCAATATGCGCAAACGAAATGATGTTCTGGATCAGGCTGAGTGTGACCGCGCCCATAACCGGCCCAGCCACGCCGCCGATGCCACCGCTGAAAGCGTTCCCTCCAATGACCACTGCAGTGATAGAGTTCAGAGTCATCGGATTACCAATATCCGCATTGCCAGACCCACTTAACATGGTGATCGCAATTCCGGCCAGCGCCGCCATGAAGCCAGAGATAACATAGGTGCTGAATTGCATCAGCGTCACCGGCACGGCAGTTTCGTAGGCTGCATCCGCTTTGCCGCCTACAGCGAAAAGATATTTTCCATAGCGGGTGGAACTGACGTAGATCCAGATCAGCAATAAGATGGCGATCACATAGAAAGCCAGAGGTAGGCCCAGGGGCGTCGAGGTGCGATATAAGTTTGCGATGTCCGCAGGAATGCCGCCTCCTGGATTTGGCAGGAGGAAAAGTGCAAACCCGGCGTACAAGAAGCTAGTTGCGTACGTAGTGATAATGGGTTGCAAACGCAAAAAGGCGATGAAAAAACCGTTGATTGCGCCTGCCAATACGCCTGCCAGCAGGGAAATCAGCACGAACTGCCACATCTTCTCCGGCGAGCCATCCAGGCCTACACGAGTCGCCAGGATGGTGTTTACTATTGAAACAATTCCACCGACCGAAATGTCGATCCCGCCACCTAGCAGCACAATCGCCTGCCCCACCGCCATCAGGATTAGCGGCAAGAAGACGCGCATGTTACTGTTCAACGTTTCGAGGTCGAACATATTGGGCTGCAGGAACAAATTGATGGCAATGGACAGCATCAACAAAATGAGCGGGAAGAACGCCGGGTAGCGAGTGATCAGGAAATCCCAGGTGATGCGTTTTTTCATAGCGCACCTCCGTTCGAACCACCCAGGCTGGCGGCGATCAGGTTTTCTTTGGTCAAAGTCGCACCCGACAACTCGGAGCGGATGATGCCGTCGTGGATCACCAGCACCCGGTCGCACAGGCCCACCAGCTCTTCATCGTCGCTGCTATAAAACAAAATTGTTTTCCCTTCGCTGCATAACTGTGTAAGTAGCGCGTAAAACTCAGCTTTCGTGCCCACATCCACGCCTTTGGTCGGGTCGTCCAGCAAAAGAAGCTTCGGCTTGCGCATCAGCCACTTGCCAATTACAACTTTCTGTGCATTCCCACCTGAAAGGCTACTGACCGGTTCCCCCAGCCCGGCCATTATCAAGTTCAGGTTAGCGCCTGCCTGTTCTGCATCTTTTTTCGCTTTTCCAATGCGCAGTGGGAAACCATACTGCGCCCAGGACGGCAATTGCAGATTTTCTAGAATGGAACGGATGGAGAGCAGACCTTCCCGGGAGCGATCACCGGGGACGAGCGCCAGCCCAAGCTTCATCGCCTCGCGCGGGTGCCGGAGCCTGCACTCATTACCGAAGAGACACACTTGCCCAGAGTAGGGCACATCGCCGAACAGCGAGAGCAGCAGGTCACGCTGACCTTGCCCGCGCAACCCGCCGATGCCCACCAGTTCGCCTTCCCGCACGCTAAAACTGACACCGCGCAGCGAGTCCGTCCGCAGGTCTTTTACTTCCAGGCAAACCGGTTTTTCATTGACCTTTGTTTCGCCACGCGTAAAGGTGAATACCGACTCTTTCTCAATCATCAACTTGACTAGTTCTTTTTCGTTGATGTCTTCCATATTCCCAGCGCCAACAGTTTTACCGTTGCGCAAGACACTGTATTTGTCAGCAATGCGGAAGATTTCCTCCATACGGTGCGAGACAAACACAATTGCCTTACCTACCTCTTTCCAATTCCTCACCAGCTCGAAGAGACGCTGCACCTGGCGGCTGTCCAAGCTAGCGGTTGCCTCGTCGAGGATGACCATCCACGGGTTGAAGCTGATTGCTTTGAGAATTTCGATGATTTGTTTTTCGTCCGGGGGTAGGGAAGCAACTGGGTCGTCTGGCCGCAGATCCGTTTTATATGTTCCCCGGAAAAGGGATAATAATTGCTCTGTCTGCTCTATGATTGCTTTGCGGTTAACGGTTCCTAGAGGCGTCATCGGCTCGCGCGTCAACCAGATATTTTCGGCGACGGTCATGTGTGGGATCAGGCTCAGTTCCTGGAACACGGTGGCAATCCCCATGTTCTTGGCTGCCTGCGGAGAAGAGAAATGCACGGTTTTGTCATCGAGGAGTAGTTGCCCTCCATCGAGGACAACTACTCCATTGATCACCTTACTCATTGTGCTTTTGCCACTTCCGTTTGCACCTATCAACGCTACGACTTCCCCGGTTTGAACATCCAGGTTGCCATCTGAGAGTGCTACGACACCGCCGTAGCGTTTGACAATATTACGGGCAGAAAGCGACTTAGCCATGAAGATTTATTTGAAATACTGCTGGACTTCTTCGTCGGTCATGATGTCGTCGAGCAGGTAAGCATCTGGCTGGCCTTCGCACATTGCCAGACCTTCATCCAGGTTCTCGGATGTGATCACAGCCGCCAGCGGAATGACAAACGATAGACCATTCACGCCGCCCAGCTTGCTCTCATCAACCTTCTTGCCCTGCAGCATGTTGACGGCAATGCGCAGACCGGTCGGGGATACACCGGGGTGGTTGGCAACAGCAATGGAGTCGAAGTCCGGATTCATCGTCAGGGCTTCCTGCCAGAGCTTCAAATACTGGCAGCGGCCTTCACCCACACCCTGCGGCCATTGAGCCGGGTTGGCAGCCATGACAGCCTGCAATGCACCGATCGCCATGCCGTCCTGTGTCCAGTAGCCATTCAGGTTCGGATAGGCAGCCAGGAAGTTGGACATCACCTGCTGGCCGGTGGCTTCGTCCCACCGACCTGTATCGGTCGCCAGAACGTTGATGCCAGGATAGTTGGCAAAGACTTCGGCTACACCTTCCATGCGAGCCACGTTGGCCGGGTGTCCGGGGAAGCCTTCGATCTGGACGATATCGCCTTCGCCGCCCAGTTTATCAGCTAACCAACGAGCGCTGGTCATCGCCCAGGCCTTCTGGTCAATGCCCGCATTGTACACGCCGGGCACGTTCAGTTCCTGGTCCACCGAGATGACGATGATACCTTTCGACAGCGCTTCCAACAACGTCGCGTTCAAACCATTCACATCGCCGGGATTGACGAGGATGGCGTCCACGTCCTTGGCAATCAAGTTCTGCAACTGCTGGATCTGGCCTGCCACGTCCGTGTCGGCGCTTTCAATGACCAACTCAGTGGTGATGCCTTGATCCATATATTCCTGGTTGACTTCGATCAGCGAAGCAATCATCTGCGTGCGGTATTCGCTGCTGATGAATGGGTTCGAAACGCCGATTGTGAAGGGTTCTGCAGCGCCTTCCTGAACAAAGAATTGCTGGACTTCTTCGTCAGTCATGATGTCGTCGAGCAGGTAAGCATCTGGCTGGCCTTCGCACATTGCCAGACCTTCATCCAGGTTCTCGGATGTGATCACAGCCGCCAGCGGAATGACAAACGAGAGACCATTTACGCCGCCCAGC
>DATCYX010000010.1:0-5835 GCA_036526235.1 Anaerolineales bacterium
CTTCCCCAGGAGCCAGAAAGACTCGGAAGATGTTATCAAACACTTCGCTCGAGCCGTTGCCTAGCATCACGTTATCCGGCCCATCCAAGCCATTGATCTCAGCGATCTTACCGCGCACCACCAAACCCTGGTCGGGGTAGCGATGACCCAGGCGGGCATACTTATCAATGGTCGCCAACACTTTCTCGGATGGCGGGTTCGGGTTCTCGTTAGACATCATGCGATGCAGCTCCGGCTGGCGCCAGGCAAGCTCAATGTGCCCTGATATGTACATCGGGATACCCTTCACCCAAGGAACATAATACTCTTCAATACTTTTCATGTTGGAACTCCTTGATAATTAGGTTGCAAGTATAGTAAAGAATGCGTAGTGAGGAGACTCAATTGCTCCTCACTACGAAGCTTTCAATGGTTGCTACGCCTTCCCTGCGCTGCCGAGCATATCGATCCAATGCCCAACAGCCTGGCGGATAGCGTCGCGGACAGCTACATCGACCTTGCCGGGATCATATTCTTCCCTATGCGCCGTGATATAGTCGTAGGTTGAATTGATCAGGGTGTGCTTGAGCTCAGTGGAAACGTTGAACTTGGCGCCGCCCATTTCAATTAATTTCTGGATGTAATCTTCCGGAAGACCGGTACCCCCATGCACTACCAGCGGTGTCTTAACGCCACCGCCGTTAAGCATCTGGTTGATCTTGCCCAGGCGCTCAAAATCCACCTTGGGATTCTTGGTCTTATACACGCCGTGGGCCGTGCCAATGGCAGGGGCAAAGATATCCACGCCCGTGCGCTCGACAAATTCAACCCCCTGGACTGGATTTGCCAGGGCAGCCTCGTCTTCAGCGACCTTGATTTGATCTTCCACGCCGCTTACCGTACCCAGCTCGCCTTCCACAGAGATATCACCGACCGAGTGGCAGTAATCCACCACCTCCTTGGTTTGGCGGATGTTCTCCTCAAAGGTCTGCTTAGATGCATCGATCATGATGTTCGTGTAACCCGCATCAGCGCACGTTTTGCAGTAGTCAACTTCTGTGCAGTGGTCCAGATGCAGGCAGATCGGAATGGGTGCTGACTCAGCGATCGTCTTGTAGATCGCCACCAGCACCTTCGTGCCCAAGAATTTGGATGGTTTCACCGAGGTCTGGATGATCAATGGGGACTTCTTCTCAACTGCCGCGTCCACCACTCCCTCCAACTGGATCAGGTCGGTGATGTTGAAGGCGCCAACGGCGTATTTGCCCTTCGCTGCCTCCACAAGGATTTCTTTTGCGTTTACGATTGACATATACGGCCTCCTATACTGCAACGTATCTTTTCTTTTGCCCACAAATGCGTTGTGGGCGTATTTGCGTTCAGCGCTGGTATCTTTCCCAATGAAGAGCGGACCCAGCGTAATGCCATCTATTTTCCAGCTACATCCACCAGCCACTTATCCCAGCGAGGATCTGTGACATGCTGGCGCGCGCGCCCGAACCACAGATCGGCGTAGCCTTGGAAGTCCTCATCCAGTTTGGAGATTCCCGTCTGGGTAGTGCCCCACATGGCTTCGTGAATCTCCGACATGGGCCACATGATCTTAAGGCGAGCAAAATTCTTCGGCGTCACCTCGCCAAAATACTCCTGCAAGAGCAACCTTACCTGATCATCGTTCAGGCGGTGATGGTGGCTGAAATTCGCCAAGTCGAAGAAGATGTCACCCATGCCGGCATATTCCCAGTCGAGCAAGCGGATCTCGCCGATCTCACCGGGCACATCTTCATCCAGCCAGTTCAGGTTGAGCAGATCATCGTGGCAGGGGGTGGGGATGTAGGGATCTTTGAGCAATGCACCCTCCGCTTCGCGCATCTTCTGCATGATCCAATCGAAGTCGAATGGGAACTTGCAGTTGTTGCGCTTAGAGGTAGCAGTGAGCATCTCCACGCGGCGGAACACGTTAAACTCGTTGTCCAGTTGTGGCGCGTTCCTGTGGAACAATCGGATCTTGCGTACCACGCGCACAATGTTTTCAGGCGTTGTGATCACATCCGGAGGGATGTGCTTCCCTTTAACATAGCGAGTGAGCAGGTAGCCTTCAGGCTCGATAAAATAGACAACCTCAGGAGCGACACCCAATAGACCGGCAGCCAAGTTGGCTTGATATTCGACCTCGCGGCGGATACCCAACGCATCCGTACCTTCTCCAGTGATACGCAAGACGTAAGCTTTACCGTCTGTCTCGATTTTATAGTTTAGATTGGTAATTCCACCAGATAGCGATGTGATTTTTATATCATTTGCCTCCGCCAGGAATGGCACCCTGGCGATAGCTTGCTCAATTGTCAAACCCATTTAAATCCTCCATCAATAAGATCATGCCGATCGATAAATACTCTACCATGACCAACCTACCACATTAACTGTCAACGCTCAAGTGACACCGTCAACGAATAGATATCGCCGCGGTTGTAGCAGTAGGTAAACTCCACAGGCGTGCCATCATCGGCATAAACGGTGCGCTCCTTATAAAGAACAGACGCACCTTCCCTAATTCCCAATAATTTTGCCAGCTCTTTTGTGGCTTCCTTGGCCTCGATCCGCTGGATGGCACGTTTGACTTTGTACCCGCTCTGCTCAAATAGCGACCAGAGATTTTGCACCTCCAGATTTTCATCAATCAGTTTTGAGAACAATTTGTGCGGGATATGCGCATCGTGGATAGTGATGGGCACATTGTCGGCAAATCGCAGGGTCTTAACACGGATCACAAGCTCGCCAACCGTAATATCCAGAGCCTTAGCAATCTTTTGTTTCGCGGGGATCACCTCTAAATCCAGCACGGTCGCCTGAGCATGAATATCTTCGCTTTCGGTACGATCAAAAAAATTGGTCAGGCGTGTATGGTCACGTTCCAGGTGGGGAAAGGCGACAAAAGTTCCCACACCGTGCCGCCGGTACAATAAGCCTTCGTCAATCAGCTCTGCGATGCCGTGGCGTACCGTCATGCGGCTGACACCAAATTTTGAAGCTAAATCGTGTTCAGAGGGTAGTTTCTCGCCCCGCTTCAAAACACCCCCGGTGATCTCCTTGCGCAGGGCCTCCCTTATCCATACATACATAGGGATGCCCTCAATTTTGGTCAATTCAAACATTTACGTTCTCATTTGTCAGATATCTAGACGTATAGACATCTATATTATACAAATGGAGATTTATATTTGTCAATGGACGCAGCCGATTTCCTCCCTACCCATAAATCTCTATAGAGGGAAGATTCGCCGAAAATCATGATTGCGCATTCGCAGACACGATTTTTCAGCTCGATCTCCCCTCTACCAGTGAAGAAAGGGCTAGGATATGAGCTGCTTTAATGACTACGCCCGGATTCGCTCGCCTTTCGGATCCCACAGCGGCATCTGTCTGACGGTGGCAACAATCTGGGCACCGAAAAACTCGATCTCCAACTGTGTGCCAGGCTGGCTGTGCTCTATAGGCAAATAGGCAAAGACGATGCTCTCCTCAACCGAATAGCCGTAGCCGCCCGAGGCGACCCAACCGACGATGTTATCTGTACCTAACAGGCGGATAGGTTCCTTGCCAAGTGCGATAGTGCGCTTATCATCCAGCGTTGCACAGCACAGCTTGCGCTTCAACCCGCTTTCCTTCTGTTTTAGCAGCGCCTCGCGACCCAAGAAGTCACCCTTGTTCAGCTTCACCGCGAAGCCTAATCCAGCCTCATAGGGGTTGTAATCCGGGCTGATCTCACCGCTCCAGTAGCGGTAGGCTTTCTCTAAGCGGAGTGTGTCAATAGCCTTGTAACCTGCCGCCACCATGCCTTCTGGCTGGCCGGCTTCCCACAATGTATCCCACAGGCGCAGCCCGTACTCTATCGGGCAGTAAAACTCCCAGCCTAGCTCGCCCACGTATGTGACTCGTGAAGCCAGTACGGGCACGTCGCCCACCGTGATGGATTGTGCCGTCATATAGGGAAAAGCAGCGTTAGAGACATCTGCACTGGTGGTTTTTTGTAAGATCGCCCGCGCCTTGGGTCCCCACATTCCGATACATGTGTACGAAGAGGATACATCTTCTATCGTCACCGACCCATCCTCGGGCATATGCAGGCGCAGCCAAGACATATCATGCTGACCAAATGCAGTACCGGTGATGATAAAGAAACGCTCTTCCGCCAACCTTGTGACGGTGAAATCGCACTCGATGCCACCGCGCTTGTTCAGGCACTCGGTATACACCACACTGCCAACTGGCACATCGATCTCGTTGGCGCAGACATAGTTCAAGAAGGCTAAAGCCCCTGGGCCGCGCACCTCGAACTTATTAAATGATGTTTCGTCAAATAAGCCCGCGTTTTGGCGCGTCATCAAGTGTTCATATCCGATAGCGCGTGACCAATTGTGCCGTGCCCAGCCAGTTGGCTCGTGCCCGTGGACAGCCAGCTCTTCGTAGGGCTTGAAGTAATTGGGGCGCTCCCAGCCAGTCTTCTCTCCAAAGACTGCTCCCAGATCGCGCAAGCGATAGTAAGTGGGAGAGATGCGCAGGTTGCGCCGGGATAGGCGCTCTTCGCCAGGGTAGTGGATATCATAGTACATAGAATAGGTCTCAATGGTCCGCGCGACGGTGTAATCCTGGCTGGCATAATTTGTGCCAAAGCGGCGAACATCCAGCCGCCACACATCCCATTCTGGTTGTCCATCGATAATCCACTCAGCCATCACCTTACCGATGCCACCCGCACCAGCCAGGCCGTGAGCGCAGAAAGCGCATGCCACCCAGAAACCCTTGACCGAAGTCGGTCCAAGCAAGAACTCACCATCAGGGGTAAACCCCTCTGGACCATTGAGCAATTGAATGATCTCAGCAGTCTCTACCGCGGGGACACGCTTGATGGAGTTCTCCATCAATGGCGCAAAACGCTCCCAGTCTGGCGGCAGCAACTGGTATTTAAAATCGCGCGGGATGCCTTTTAGCCCAAACGGCTCTGGATTGCGCTCGTAACCACCAGTGACGAGCCCACCCACCTCCTCGCGCCAGTACACCAGCAAATCGGGGTCGCGCAGCGTGGGAAATTCATGGCGCACGCCCTCAATCGGCTTCGTGATGATATACAGGTGCGCCATGGGCACCACGGGCAGGTTCAAGCCGACCATCTTACCCACCTCGCCGCCCCACTGTCCTGTGGCATTGACTACGATCTCGGTCTTTATGCTGCCGCGGTTGGTGACGACCTCATCCACACGACCGTTCTTCAAGCGAATCTCTTCCACGTCGGTATCCAGATAAAAGCGAGCTCCGCGGCTTTTTGCCCCTACCGCCAGAGCATTGGTCAGCTGGGTGGGGTCAATCATCCCGTCATTTGGAGTGAAAGCAGCGCCCAGCACGCCGTCGATATTCATGATTGGGAAGAGATCGAGCGCCTCTTGCGGGCTGAGCAACTCCATTGGCATGCCGAACGAACGCGCCATGCCCACCAGCCGCTTCAGATCTTCCATGCGTTCAGGCGAGGAGGCTAAGCGCAGGCCGCCAACTTCCCGCCAGCCGGTATCCTGTCCCGTCTCGTCTTTCAGCCGCCGATACAGGTCCGTGCTATAAGACATCATGCGGGTCAGGTTGGCATCGGAGCGCAACTGGCCCACTAACCCAGCCGAATGCCAGGTGGAGCCAGCGGTCAACTCGTGGCGCTCCAAAAGAACTACGTCTTTCCAACCCATCTGCGTGAGATGATAGGCAATGCTGCACCCACCTACCCCACCTCCAATAATAACGACCTGAGCATGCGAAGGGATTTCAGTCATGTTACATTCTCCTTGAAGACAGGATTGAATAATTTAAGAT
>DATCYX010000011.1:0-3011 GCA_036526235.1 Anaerolineales bacterium
CCCTACTTGGCTAGCGCAGCTCGTCGCTTTCCGTGAATTAAGCCTGATTCTGGTGCTGCTGATCTTTGGCATCATCATGAGCTTGGTTTCGCCTGTTTTTCTGACTTGGCCTAACCTTGAAGCGATCCTGCTCAGCCTTTCTGTAGAGGCGACAATCGCAGTTGGTATGGTGATTCTGTTGATCTCAGGCGGTTTAGATCTGTCTGTTGGCTCAACATTAGGGCTTACAGGTGTGGTCGCTGGGCTTGTCCTGACTGCTGGCTTGCCAGCCCCGGTGGCGATCCTCTCCGGATTGTTGGCTGCCTTGGGAGTTGGCCTGGTGAACGGGCTTCTGGTTTCAAAAATGAAGATCAACCCTTTTATTACGACCTTGGGAATGATGATCACCATTCGCGGCTTGTTATTGGTACTGGCTCAGGGGAGGGCAGTACTAAACCTGGCGCAGTCTTTTACCGTGATCGGTCAAGGACGATTGTTCAGCGTGCAGTACCCCATCTTTGTCATGCTGGCGTTAGTGCTCGCAGGAGATCTGCTGATGCGCAATGCGCGTTTCTTCCGCCAGTCCTATTACATTGGCGGAAATGAAAAAGCTGCCCGCCTTTCGGGCATCAACGTTGATTTGGTCAAGATCATCAATTACTGTATTGTGGCATTATTAGCGGGCGTCGCTGGCTTGCTGATTACCGCCCGCTTTGGCTCGGCATCCGTCACAGTTGGGAGTGGTGTAGAGTTGCGCGTCATCACTGCCACGATTATTGGCGGGGCTAGCCTTAACGGCGGAGAGGGGTCGGTGTTCGGCGCATTTTTGGGCGCTTTGTTCATGGCGGTGCTTGCCAACGCATTGAATTTAATGGGGGTAGACGTCTACTGGCAAAACCTGGTTACAGGCTTGATTTTGATTATCGCAGTGGTTGTTGATGTCATTAACGAGCGTCGAAAAAATCTTCAGAGATGAACAGGAGGTCCCCAGAAAAAATGACCCAGTATGCTAATTTAAGTAGATTCCTAATAAAAGCAGACTCACACAAAAAAAATGGAGGAGTACCTGAGATGAAAACCTTTCTATCCATACTTCTAGCGCTAACCCTGCTGTTGACTGCCTGCGCACAGGCGACACCAACCGAAGCCCCGCCTGAAGCGACCGAACTGCCCGCAGTGGAAGCGACCGAGGCGCCACCTCAGCCACCATCGGCTGAAGGCTACACCCCACCGGAGGGAGCCATGCCGCCTGTGCCGCTGGCAGAGGGATCGCAATCCACTACTCCAGTAGCCTACAAAGCTGGCGACCCGATCAAGATCGCCTACATGCCCCCCGCCACCGAGTTCAACTACTACATGGCGATCGGCGAGGGCATCAAGGCGCTGGCAGCCGAAGCAGGCGTGGAAACCTTCATGCTTGCCCCACAGTCCGGCTCCGACATCGCTACCCAGATGAAGATGCTCCAGGACGTCACCACCCAGGACGTGGATGCCATCATCCTCTCCACCCATGACGAGAACGCCGCCGCCCCTCTGGTCAAGCAGGCAGTGGACATGGGCATCGCCGTAGTGATTGTCAACTCCGACATCGCTTCCTTCCCAAGCCCCGTCAATGCCGTCGTCGGCTACAGCCAGCGGGGGGGCACCTATGACCTTGGAAAATATGCTGCTGAGATGGTCGGCGGCACCGCCAAGGTCGGTGTGCTCGAAGGCCTGCCCGGCTACCATTCCACCGAGCGCATCGGCGGCTTCCTGGATGCCTTCAAAGAGTACCCCGGCATGGAGATCATCGCCAGCCTGCCCACCGCCTGGAACGTCGAGACCGGCAACACCGCCATGATGGACCTGCTCCAGGCTCATCCCGAAGTCAACCTGGTCGTGTGTGCTAACGACTACATCGCCATCGGGGCTGCCACAGCGGCTGAAGCCCTTGGGCGCAGCGACGTGCTCATCTTCGGCAACGATGGCGATACCGCTGGGCTGGAAGATATCTACAATGGAAAGTGGACTGCTACGGTCAACACCACGCCCTTCGTTATGGGCAAGGTGGCTCTCCAGGTCGCCCTCGACGTGCTCAATGGCACTTACCCCGGCGGATGGACCGAGACCCCCACCGTCAACACCGATAAGGACAACGCCGGCAGCTTCCTGTGCAAGCCCGAAAACCTCTACCCCAAACCATCTAAGGAGTTTGCCTGCCCGTAAGCTAGTCACGAAAATCGCCTTGCGAAGGTTTGACGGATACTGAGAGCGACCTTCGCAAGGCTACTAATTTCAGGAGAATGGCCTTGCGAAGGTCGTATTGCACTGTCTTCAAGCCAACGGACAAGCTTCGCAAGGCTTCTTCTCTGGATAGGATTGGATGTTCTGATTGCCGAGGTTTATTGTAAAATCATAGGTAAGGCAAGAATGAATTACACAGGTGTCATAGGAGATTTGTATGAGCGTCTTCACTGAGGAGGATACCCTTACAAGCATGGCTCCAACCGGAGAGCCGCTCTGGGAGCTACGCAACATCTCCAAAGCGTTCCCGGGGGTTCAAGCCCTGGATGACGTCTCGTTTGAAGTTTACCCCGGAGAAGTGCATGCCCTGCTGGGGGAGAACGGAAGCGGCAAGTCAACTCTGGCGAAGTGCCTAGCAGGCGTACACCAAGCGGAGAGCGGACAAATGCTTTTCAAGGGGCGCGAAGTCATTTTTCGGAATCCGATGGAAGCGCGACAGATGGGGATCGCGACGATCTACCAGGAGTTTTCGCTGGTCCCCACGCTGACCGTAGCAGAGAATATTTTCCTGGGACGTTACCCTCGAAATGCTGCAGGCACCATCGATTGGAACACAGCTCGCAAGGCGACGAGCGAGGTGCTGGAGAGCCTATCCCTGACCATCGATCCGGATGCTATCGTGAAGGGACTCTCCGTCGCCGAACAGCAGTTAGTCGAAATCGCCAAAGCGATCTCGCTGAAATCCAACTTGCTTATCATGGATGAGCCCACTGCCGCGCTGGGCCTGGTGGAAACCCAGCACCTGATGG
>DATCYX010000012.1:0-2243 GCA_036526235.1 Anaerolineales bacterium
CACTATTATCTGCTATCCAAAGACAGGAAGAAAGATCCAGGCGATTGAAGCGCTTTATGTATTTAATAAAACTTGCAGTCGTCGAGGGTAGCGACGACTGCAAGGGATTATCTGCAATTACCAGGATATTACAAACGCCTTGTGTTTAATAGTCTGCTATTGCCAGAGCTCACTCGCCCGTAGGAATCCAGATATTTTTCACCTGTATCGCTTCGTGCAGGAAATCGTGGCCTTCACCCTGTTCATGGCTGAGCCAATCGCGTTGCATCCCGTAGCTAACCCAGGTGCGCTTCATATTAGCTGCCGATTCGTACTCAGTGTGATAACTCCCACTGGTTGAGCCAAAATACCAGACCGAATCGACATCTTCATGCTCAATAAGGGTTTTGGTCAGGTGATCTCGATCGCCGGTGACGATGTTGACGACGCCAGCTGGTACATCAGAGGTGTCCAGCACCTGGTAGAAGTCGGTAGCGCTGAGCGGGTATTTCTGGCTGGGGATGACGACCACGGTATTCCCACGGGCAACCGCGGGAGCCATGAGCGAGACAAAGGCCAGCAGCGGGTATTCATCTGGGCACACAATGCCGATCACGCCGATCGGCTCGTTGATGGCGACGGTGACTCCCCGCAAGGTAGTTTCTTGCACGGCACCACCGTACTTATCTGCCCATGCGGCGTAAGTGAACAGCCGCTCCACCGCCCTTTCGACCTCAGCCTGGGCTGACTTCATCGAGCGCCCAGTCATGGCCCGAATCTGCTCGGCAAACTCATCACGGCGGGCATCTAAGTTCTCCCCGATGAAGTAAAGGATTTGGGCGCGGTTATACCCGTGACGCATCGCCCAGCCTGGGCTGGCGGTATGCGCTGCATGAGCCGCCTCCACCGCATCGCGGATATCCTTGCGGTTGCCGTCACCCACCTGCCCGACGATTTCGCCTTTCCGGCCTAGCACGGCACGCGTGTAGTGCCCATCTGGGCGCACCTGCTTGCCGCCAATATACATCTTAGGCGTGCGATCAACATGGGGCATCTCTTTTCCATTCACCCTGCCATCGGAGGGCATGCTGGGATGGGCAGGAATATATGCCCCCCAACCTGGCTTCTCCTCGGTCTGGGGCTGGATCTCGGGACGGGGACGATCCTGCCAGGCAGGGCGCAGATACTCAAATAAGCCTTCCCTGCCGCCCTCGCGCCCAAAGCCACTCTCCCGGTAACCGCCAAAGCCAGATGCCGCATCGAAGAGATTGGTGCAGTTGACCCACAATGACCCTGCCTTCACCTTGCTGGCAACATCCAATGCCAGGTTGATGTTATCACTCCATACGCTGGCAGCCAATCCATAGCGCGTGTTGTTCGCCAGGGCGATGGCTTCTGATGGCGTGCGGAAGGTCAAAGAGACCAGCACCGGCCCGAATATCTCTTCCTGCACAGTAGACGCCGCCGCATCCAGATTGGTGATTAGCGTCGGCGGGTAGAAGAGACCCTTATCAGGCAATTTGATATGGGGCTGGAAGCACACTCCGCCTTCCTGGATGCCTGTCTTGACCCAGCCATCGATGGTATCCCATTGAGACTTGTCGACAATGGCTCCCATGTCGATGCATTTATCCAGGGGATCGCCAACGCGGATATTTTCCATGCGCGCTTTGAGTTTATGGATGAAGCGATCGGCAACGTTCTCCTGAACCAGCAGGCGCGACCCCGCGCAACACACCTGACCCTGGTTAAACCAGATGGCATCCACCACGCCCTCTACAGCGCTATCGAGATCAGCATCCTCGAAGACGATGAAGGGTGATTTGCCACCCAGCTCAAGGGAAAGTTTCTTGCCGGAGCCCGCTGTCTGGCGGCGCAGGATGCGACCTACATCGGTTGAACCAGTAAAGGCGATCTTATCCACATCGGGGTGAGTAACGATCATCGTGCCTGCCCGGCTGCTGCCGGTAATCACGTTGACCACCCCCGGGGGAAGCCCGGCTTCGGCAACCACCTCGGCAAAGAGCAGGGCAGTGAGGCGGGTGTAGGAGGCCGGTTTGAGCACGACGGTGTTGCCCATGGCGATAGCCGGGGCGATCTTCCAGGCAAGCATGAGCAAGGGGAAATTCCACGGGATGATCTGCCCAATCACCCCAACCGGCCTGTAGTCGCTCAGCTCGGTTTCCATCAGCTGCGCCCAACCCGCATGATAGTAAAAGTGACGCGCCAGAAGGGGCACATCGATGTCACGCGATTCGCGCAGG
>DATCYX010000013.1:0-4696 GCA_036526235.1 Anaerolineales bacterium
CGATCTTTCCTTTGAAGTACGCATTGATGGGCATAACCATGTATAAAACCTCCTTAAATGTCTTGGCAGTATTCGACAAGAGGATGTTTTGGTCAAAATCTGGTGTTGAGATTATAACACTGGGTGAGCTATGAATCTTTAATGCCGAATTAGTGAACGATCTCAAGTGGTTTCACAAGGTCGAATGCCAAGGGATTAGTTAGGGGTTTTCCAATTCAAACGTTCCGTGTATACTAGGCATCTGACCCCAATCATTTATCCGACGGGAGGGTTTTCATGAAGCGTGCAGTAAGCATCAGCATTGGATCATCCAAGCGCGACAAAGCTGTTGAAGTGGAATTGCTGGGGGAAAAAGTGCGCATTGAACGAATTGGCACGGATGGCGACATGGAAAAAGCCGCCCAACTCTATAAGGAGCTGGATGGCAAGGTGGATGCATTTGGCGTAGGGGGGGCTGACCTTGGAGTATTAGTTGATGACAAGTGGTATCCATTGTACTCGGTACAATCTATGGTTCGTTTTGTCGAGCAGACCCCCTTGGTGGATGGTGCAGGTCTCAAGAACACCCTCGAGAATCGCCTCGGTCCATTTATCGACTCAAAGATCGGTGATTACGTTCAAGCTTTGGGAAAGAAGGCCTTCATCACCCTGGGTGTTGACCGCTGGGGGATGAGCTGTTCTTTCATCGACGCGGGGTACGAATGTGTTTTTGGCGATCTGATGTTTGGCCTGGGGTTGCCCTTTACAATACGCAGCGCCCAAGCACTGAAGAGGCTGGCGGGTATTTTGATGCCGATAGCCGGGCGGCTACCCTTTGAGTGGATATACCCCACCGGTGAAAAGCAGGAAGAGCGCAAACCTAAATGGGAATCGTACTACAATTGGGGAACGGTGATCGCTGGCGACTGTCACTATATCAAGCGCCATATGCCTGAACGCCTAGATGGCAAGGTGATCGCCACCAATACCACTACGGTGAGTGACGTTGAAGCCTTCCGCAAGGCTGGAGTCAAGTATCTGGTGACATCCACGCCAGTTCTCGAAGGTCGTTCATTTGGGACTAATATGATGGAAGCAGCCTTGGTAGCGGTTTCGGGTAAAGGTCGTGAGCTGAAACGAGACGAGCTGAATCAACTGTTGGACCAGTTAGGATTTCAACCTGAATTGCAGGAGTTGAACTGATATGGACGCCTTAGTCACTGCCGGTGGTATCCCTCAACCCGGAGAACCCCTGTACGATTATACTCAGGGGATATCCAAGGCGTTGTTGGAAATCGCAGGAAAGCCCATGATTCAATGGGTCTTTGATGCACTGGATGGGGCGGCATCCATTCAACGTGTGGTGACCATTGGTCTTGATTCAGAGAGCAATGTGACATGTCATAAATTAATCGGATTTTTACCCAATCAAGGTGGCATGGTGGATAATATCCGAGCTGGTATTTTTAAGTTAATAGAACTTGATCCCGAACCCCGACCTGTATTGGTCGTCTCGTCTGATATTCCAGGAATCACGTCTGAGATGGTGGAATGGGCCGTCTCCACCGCCATGCAATCGAACGATGACGTATATTACAACGTGATTCCCCGCCAAGTGATGGAGAAAACTTTTCCAGAATCGAAGCGCACCTACACCAGGCTAAAGGATCTAGAAGTATGTGGTGGGGACATGAACATCGTGCGGTCCAGCTTGGTGACATCAAAAGACGAAATTTGGGAGAAATTGATCGCTTCTCGCAAGAATGTATTGAAGCAAGCGGCATTGATCGGGTATGATACGCTCCTGCTGTTGCTCATGCGGGGCATCACTTTGCAAGATGCAGTTCAACGGGTGGCGCGGCGCCTGCACATAACCGGTAGGGCGGTCGTATGTCCCTATGCCGAGGTGGGCATGGATGTAGACAAGCCCCATCAGCTTGAGTTAATTCGTGCCTTTTTGGAAAGGCGGATAGTGCAGGGGGCTTCCGCGAGTTGAGCTGGCAAAAAAGCCTAATTGAGTTGGATGAACGCATAACCAGTTGGCTGCGCATAGCCGAAAGGCCGGGCTTGTTGCGCAACTTGGCAATTCTTCTGGCTCACTCAGGAGATTCCTGGTTTTGGCTCCTGGGTCTGGTTTTATTATGGTGGTTGGGTGGAGATTTCTGGCAAGGGCGAGCTCTGGAGCTGGGGGTTGGTATCCTGGTGACGGCTGTGCTTGTTATGTTGATTAAGTTTTCTGTGCGCAGACGGCGACCTGTGGGGGAGTGGGGCAAAATTTACCGTAACACAGACCCGCACTCGTTCCCATCGGGTCATGCCGCCCGAGCTATTCTGCTGGCGGTTATGGCTGTTGGATTGGGGCCAGGTTGGTTTGCGCTGCTGCTCTGGTTTTGGGCACCGCTGGTCGTATTGGCTCGGGTAGCGATGGGTTTGCACTACTTCTCAGATGTGCTGGCTGGTGCGGGGTTGGGGTTTGTGATGGGGATAGTTATTTTACGCTTTCTGCCTGCATTTCCCTTTTAAACGTTTCGATTGGATCCACAGGCGTTGGGTCGATCCCATAAGCCATAGCCAAGTAATAAGCGGTGTAGTCACCGAAATGCAGCCCGGTCCATTGGTTTGCCAGCCGGCTATCACCAGTCGCGTCGATGAAATCGGTGCTAATGCCCTCTAACATGAAACTTTTGCGGGTCAAATCAAGGCGCAGGCGATGTCGGGGGTGATCCGATGGGCTACGCAGGAATAGCGCCACCATGCGCGGTAATTGCTCTGGGGGGTTTAGGATGCCCGCCAGGGTGTTATGGTCGGCTTCCGGCAGAAGATCGTATTGTCCCCAGGCCTTGGCGAGCTCATTAACCTGCCCTTTCCAGCGGCGGGCGACCGGGGCAAGAATCCCCGCGCCGAATACCGTCACCCAGCGCCCCATGAGCTGCCCAGCGATACGCTTGGCAGGATTCTTGACTACGGGTGTGCTGGCGACCAGCTGGGCTTGCTGGGCTTTCATCGCGGCAGCGGCATCCATGATTTCGTCGGAGTGATCTGGGACCAAATCAAGGTGAGCTAATGCGGAAAGCAGCAACCCGAAGGAATAGCCGACCGCGGCGCGTGGTTGTCCATGATGTTCAAAAACCCATAATGGTGTGCCAGCATTTCTAGCAGCCTCAGCCAATTTTCCACCGGTGGATATGGCCAGGATGCGGCAATTGTTGGCTTGGGCTTGCTCATATGATGAGAGCGTCTCTTCGGTATTGCCGGAATGAGATGAGGTGATCACCAGCGTCTCCGGGCCGCGTCCCCAGGCAGGCAAGCCATAATCGCGGTGAACGACGACAGGCACTTTGCAGAAAGGTTCCACATAAGCGGATAGCAAATCACCCCCAATTGCCGAGCCACCCATACCCGCAATCACAACCTGGCGGATGCCTTGCCAGTTGGGAAGTGACTGGCTCGAGCCCAACGACCAAGCTTTCTCAAGCTGGTCAGGCAAGCTGTTAATCTGGTCGTGCATGTGTTGGATATCGACTTTGGAAAAGTAAGCCAGGTCGTCTAAGTTCATTTGTTTTACTCCTCTCTCTCGTGTTTATTGGCAATCATCCGATAGATTTCCCGCCGGCTCCAGCCTGATTTTGATGCGATGCGCTTGGCTAGATTAGATGGGGATTCGCCTTGATCGAGGCCAGACTGCAAGGCGGAGCGCAGTTTCTCTTCTGTCCAGCGGGGTTCTTGTTGAATGGAACTCCCCGCCACGACGATCGTGAATTCGCCGCGCGGCTTTTGAGCGCCAAAGTGTCTCAATGCTTCGCCCAGGCTGCCTCGATAGATCTCCTCGTGCAATTTGGTTAGCTCTCTGGCTATGGCGCATGGACGATCGCCCAGTTTTGATTGCATGTCTTCAAGGGCACCCATCAAGCGGTGAGGTGTTTCCAGGAATATCAATGTAAATGGCATGCTGGCTACTTGTGCAAGCAGATTCCGCCGTTCCGCGGCCTTGCGCGGCAGGTAGCCAAGATATAAAAAGGCATCTGTAGGCAACCCAGAAGCCACCAGGGCGGCGATGGGCGCAGTTGGCCCAGGGATCGGGCTGACGGTGTACCCGGCGGCGATAGCCGCGCCTACCAACTCATATCCTGGATCGTTTAAGGCCGGTGTTCCCGCATCGGAAACCAGCGCAACGTCCCCCTGGGCCAGCGCCGCCAGCACCTCGTCCAGTCGGGTGAGCTTATTATGCTCATGATAGCTGATCATCGGGGTGTGGATGCCAAAGTGAGAGAGCAGCTTGCGTGTGTGGCGTGTGTCTTCAGCTGCAATCAAACGCGCCTCGCCCAAGATGCGCAGGGCACGAGCGCTGATATCTTCGAGGTTGCCGATGGGAGTAGCAACCAGATACAGTATACCCATTATGGCCAGGTCAGGAATTCCAGTCTAACGGTGAAATTCACTGCGTTGAATTCAGACAGGCGAGCGCGGCCGTAACGTCCCTCATGAGTGCGGTAGCAAATATAGGAATTTAATGGGATATCCTCAACCACAATAGGAGACGTGTCGAGGGAGCTGGACTGGCAGTTCGCTTGCCCTGGCTGGCTCATGCCATATACTCCCAGCAGGGTGCTATCTTGCGGGGCTAACTGGTGCTTGCTGTCTATGGGTTCGTAAATGATGTCTGCGCCGCCGCCGTTGATTTGATCATTATCCAGGTCAAGAGTAGCTCCCACATTCA
>DATCYX010000014.1:0-4344 GCA_036526235.1 Anaerolineales bacterium
CTATTGGAAAGGCGGAGGTAGAACCAGTAGGCTAACCCTTTCCACTCCCCCCAATGCTCGAAAGCTGATTCTACCTCCGCCTTTCCAATAGGCTCACCACTGAACCACTCGTTAGAGACCATCTTTAACGCCCAGGAATCGACCGGGATATTATCATAACGTCCGAGGATCATCAGTAAATTGGCGGCTGCGTAGCTGCCCACACCTTTGATTTCTATCAGTCTCGCTCGCAACTGCTCGGTGGGAAGATCGCTATTTTTGAGACTCTCTAGATCGAGATTCCCCGAGGCGACCTGCCTGGATAACTCCAGCACATAGGGGGCGCGGTAACCCAGGCGCGCTGAGGAGCGCAAAGCACTCTCGTCAAGATCGGCCAAGCGTTCAGGTGTGGGGAAGGCTCGGCGAGATGGATCATCGGGTATTGGATCACCATAGATTGCGACCAGTGTTTCCGCCATGCGAATAGTACCCGCCCAAAGCGTGTTGGTTGTCAAGATGGTTTTGATGATGTCTTCGAAGATAGTGGGGCTGCGCAGAATGCGACCACGTGCTGCCGTTACCAAGTGTTCTAGCTTTGGTTCAGTTTGAGCTATTTTATAGAAGGTGGAAAAATCTTGATCCAAGCCGAGCATCCAGCTCGCTGCCCGTGTGATACTATCGCATTCTGTTTCCGATAATGAATTATCCACCTTAAGCTGCACACCGTCTTGCGCATCTTGAATGTGTAGGTCGACAACCGAGCCGCTATCAAGCCGGATAACGTAGTTAAACCAGTTGGCTTGATCTTGATAACGGAAGGGTGCCAACCTTATCCAGCCATGCGATCTTATCACCGCTTGTAATGAAAAGGGTTGCTGCGCGGGGAGGTACAGCTCCATAGATTTTTTGTCTGCGATTAGCTTTCGGAAAATTCTTCTTGAACTTTGGCGTAATGCCGGCGCGCCTTGGCGCGGTTCCCGCAGGAATCCATTGAACACCAGCGGCGGCTGCGGTTCTTGCTCTGGTCGATGAACAAATAGCCACACCCCCGCTCGTCCTCGCATTCCCTAATGCGATCTAACTTTTCCGATGTGAGCAGCTCAGCAGCGGAGCGCGCTACTGGCCATAGGATAAGATTGGCCCCATCTATCTCTGGTACCCAGTCCCAAGTAATCTCACCTCCACGAGGCACCAGCTGCAAGTGCGACATTGCTTCGCGAACCACAGAGTTTAGCAGTGCCATTTCGTTCACAGGGATGGGCTCGCCATCGTAGTGCTTAGAAAAGATGGCATAGATCGCTTCCCTCACTTGAATGGCGATCTCAAATGATGTAGCGGCTTTGCCCGGTTGGTCAACGGCTAAATGGAGCAATCGCCTGGCCTCATCTGGCGAGATCAGACCAGCTTCTTTTCCCCAGGCAATTAGATCAGCATAATTTGTCAATCTCTCCTTGGGATTCTCGCTGGCGTGCCATTCTTTAGTATTGGCGAAATCCAGACTCAGGTTTCCGGAGTCGAAATCAAAGGAACATTCGCTCATAAAATCTCCGTTATAACCATCAAAATACTCTTGACAGGTTATAAATAGTTTGCTATACTATAACCAGTAAACACATGATAGCAGGTTATTAAGTGGTTGTCAAGAGAAGTGATGCAATTGAAGGAGAGATCAAATGACCACAATATTGTTCGACCCCATCAGATATCACGAAGCCAGGTATCAGCAGCTGCGCGATGAAGCGCAACACTCTCGCCTGGTGAAAGAAGCGTTGCAGGCAAGGCAACCGAAAGCCCGAAAACCTTCAAATATCCTGGCAGTATTAGGTAGAAAGCTGGCAGATCTCGGCGCAGCTTTGGAAAAACGCTACGATACGCCGCCTACAGCTGTGGTGCAACTAAAGACTCAGTCCAACTCTGATTGTTGATAAACGAAAGTTGGGATAGATGAAATCGCGAATCTGGCTAGCACTGATAGCAGTATATATTGCCTGGGGATCGACCTATCTGGCGATACGCTTTGCCGTGGAGAGCATGCCGCCATTTCTGATGGCAGCCACACGTTTTCTAATTGCAGGTATGGTCGTTTATATCTGGCGGCGCATGGCTGGCGACCCACCTCCCACTCGCACCCAATGGCGCTCGGCGATAATCATCGGTTTATTCCTGTTGTTAGGTGGAAACGGGGGGGTCACCTGGGCTGAGCAGCGCATTGATTCTGGCATGGCTGCTCTCTTGGTTGCCTCGGCACCCTTTTGGATGGTGTTGATTGACGCATTGCGTCCTGGCGGAGAACATCCCAACTGGCAGATATCGGCTGGTGTGCTAATCGGGTTAGCTGGCATCGCGATTTTGGTTACTCCCGGTCAAAAGTTAGGCAGTGCGATCGGTTTTGACCTTCTTGGAGTGACCGCTTTAATGCTAGCTTCTCTCTTTTGGGCTATCGGTTCTATTTATGGTCGCGGAGCCGATTTACCCAAATCCCCGCTTTTGGGGACAGGCATGGAAATGCTTGCAGGCAGTGCCGGGCTGTTCATCGCGGGGACGATTACCGGAGAATGGGGGCGCCTGGAACTGGCTACAATTACTATGCGCTCACTATCGGGGTTGGCTTATCTGATTGTGGTTGGATCGCTGGTGGGTTTCGTTGCATATTCATGGCTCATGCGCGTTGCCCCCATGCCCATCGTGTCAACCTATGCCTATGTCAATCCCTTGATCGCTGTCATCCTGGGTAGTTTGCTGGCTCAAGAGGAGCTGACTGTACGTGTGTTACTGGCTGCACCAATCATCGTAAGTTCCGTTGCGCTCATTAATATGGCGCGCTTTAAGACAACATCTCGTGCGCCTGCGCGTTTGGCGGTCTATGCAGCGTCTGGGGAAGATTGAGATGCATGGATCTTAACCCCCAGATCCAGATTATATGTCTCGATGAGGAATAAAAACACATGATGAGTACGAATCATATAAAATCATTTATCCGCGACCTGGGGATTGACCTTGTAGGAGTGGCGGATATGACCACATTAAACGGTATGCCACTCGGTATATCTGCAGAAGGTGCATCCTTCCTAGATGAATTCCCTCGAGCGATTGTACTGGGGGCACAGTATGGCAAGATTGGCAAAAATGCCAAGGGTCGGGAAGTTTCCTTTTTCCTGGAGAATGCCGCTTTACAGGTATTGGAATACTTGGAGGAAGAAGGAACACAGGGGTTGATTATCCATACAGAGGATGAGTACAACCCGATCACGAGGCAGGGGTTGCTCTCATTAAAAGTGCTAGCGAAAGCCGCCGGACTTGGATGGCAGGGGCGCTCTTTGCTGATCGTTTCCCCTGAGTATGGACCGGTGCACCGTTGGATCGCTGTTCTCACGGATTTGGACATTACACCCGATCAAACTCTCTCGAATGAGTGTGGATCATGTTCCTTGTGCGTGGATAAGTGCCCGCAAGACGCCCTTACACTTGTGCCATTTGAGGATCACCCCGAAAGCCGGGAAGCTGTGCTAAACGTCCCGGCTTGTAAAGGTGATAACGGCTGCAAGGTGTGTATTGTGGTCTGCCCGTGGTTCCGCCAAGCTATTTGCTGATGGTAATTTTGCCTTTCATGCCGGCGTCGTAGTGTACGCCTTCTTGCTCGAAACAACCCATTTCCCATTCACCGACCATCTCGTCGGTTACGGTGAAGGTGATTGAGGCTGTATCCCCTTCTTCAGGTAATACAACCATAAATCCAGTATGCCCCTCATCGTGTTCACCTTCCATGTGCATCTCGCCCATCACCATAGGTTCCGAGCCGCTCTCTTCAAACATATCATGCTGGTAACCGCTCGGGCGGTTGTTCATCATCATCGCCTCACTCCCAAACATGATTTCATGTGCAAGCGTACCCTTGTTGACCAGGTTAATGGTGACTTGTTGTCCGACTTTCAACTCGAGCGTGTTGGGCGAAAAACTATATTCGCTCATTTCGATTGTATAGGTCACTGGTTCTGGTGTACTTTTAGCGCAACCCGTCACTAAGATGGAAATCAATGCCACAAAAGCCAAGAAAAATTTGCCGGTTTTCATTTTTACCTCCAAGTTGTAATTGGATTTATGCATTTTAAGACTAAGCGAGGCTTTTCCTATTTTAACTGACAACTTCTGATAATATTGAATTATCGTGTTGTTGATGGAGAAGGCTCCCCATCTGCCTGTTGGCAAATAATATACCATAATCGGAAAAGCTCAGGATTGTCATCCACCAGTTTGCCCAAAAAGGGCTTGGTGCTAGCCTAAAAATCGAGGAAACGATGAAGCAGTTTAAAAAAAACCGGATATTCGAGCTCGCCCAACTTGGATTACCACATATCCCTGCAGTGC
>DATCYX010000015.1:0-2634 GCA_036526235.1 Anaerolineales bacterium
GACTGCTCCTCAATCACAGCATGCTGGCTGCTGCCATGCGCGTCCATGGTCACCACAGCGGGGAAATCCACCACCTGGATAACCCACATGGCCTCGGGAACGCCAAATTCCAGCTTGTACACCCCAATGACTTTCTCCACGGTCTGGGCGATCAGGGAAGCCGCACCACCCACTGCGTGGAAATAAACCCCCGGGACTTCCTGGCAGGCAGCCAGTGTCTTGGCACCCATTCCGCCTTTGCCTACCACCCCTTTGATATTAAAATGGCGCATCACATCGCCTTGGTAGGGCTCCTCGCGGCTGCTGGTGGTCGGACCGGCAGCCACAAAGCGGTAATCCTTAGTCTCCAACCCGGCAACCACCGGACCGCAGTGATAAATCACGCCCCCCTTGAGCAAGGGCTTGATCGCCTCATAAACCCTCAGGTCGTCTTCAGTTGGCTGGCGGGTCTTCTTGATAAATGTCTCGATCATCCACTTGTGCACGTTATCTCGGCCGGTCACCATCACACCAGTGAGCAGCACGGGTTCGCCTACCTTGAGGCTGCGGATGGTTTCATCGTCGATGGGTAGATTAATCTGGCGCATATCTTCCTTCCTTTATCACGAATAACTCACCACCCCGTCCTTTAAGCTCATCCTTCGCCTGCGGTATGCCCAGCACATGTAGGACACAGAGACAAAGTAGCTTGCGGGCAAGCGGTTCAGGCTGGCGATCTTCGTCCCCAGCACGGTCGTGTTGCCGCCGAAACCCATCGGGCCTATGCCTAACTGGTTGGCTTCACCGGTCAGGCGTTCCTCCAGGGCAGCCAGCTCTGGGTTCGGATTAGCGTCATCTATCTGGTTGAACAGCACCTCTTTGGAGCCGTAATACGAAGAGCCGCGATCTCCGCCAATAGCTACACCCAGGATGCCCGGCGCGCAGCCTCGTCCCTGGGCTTTGTGCACAGCGTCCAAAACCACCTTGCGCACACCAGCCAGATCACGACCTGCTCCTAAAGCGCTGTTGGGTAGCGAATACTGCGCCCCGACATTCTCACACCCCCCACCTTTCAACATCAGTTCGATGGTGAGAGTATCCCCCTCGACCTCTTCGAAATGAATTGTTGGAAAGTGAGAATCGCCCAGGTTGTTACCAGTGTTCTTCCCAGTCAGGGAGTCAACCGAGTTAGGGCGCAAGTAGGCCCGTTGTGTCGCCTGCTCGACGGCGCTCTCAATCTGCGCACGCAGCTTGCGCGTGCTCCAGCCTTCAGGATGGCGCACGTAGAAGATCGGCGTCCCGGTGTCCTGGCATATTGGGGTGGAATTAGCCCGAGAGAGCTCCACGTTTTTGATGATCGTCTCCAAAGCGCCGCGTGCTGCCGAGCCCGGCTCCTCTTTCTCTACCGCCTGGCGCAACGCGTGTTCTACATCGGGGGGCAAATCGGAAGAAGTCAGGCGCACCAATTCGAGGATTTTTTCGGTCAGGTCTTGCATGGTTCCTCCACATTTCAGATGTTCGTGGGCAGTAACTGGTGGAAATCAGGCTTTCAGGACCTGCCCAACATCTAAGATCTGTTTTTCGTCTATCATCTTCTATGATACTCCGAATTACGGGCAAATGCGAGTGACATGTAACCTATGCTTGGCTGCCAGGCGTCACGATCTGATGATGCATCTATCACACCTTCTCAAAGTTGGTTTTATGACCTTCTCTAGTCGGCTTTATATTACGAATCAATTGCTTTGCCTGGCTTTTGATGCTATATATATGAATAACTGAGAATAATGCTGGCATGCCTCTCCTGTGGCTTTCGCTCTGTTTTCTGGCAGGCGTTTTGCTCGCCTCTGAGCTCCCATTATCAGACATCGCCTGGCTGGCACTGGGAGGACTAGTCCTTTCGCTTTGGCTCTTGCGCAAAGTCTTCCAAAGAATTTACCGGGTGTATGTCCTTGGCCTCGTGAGGCTGTTTTTCAACCCAATTTCCATCCATCCAACCCAAACCTATACTCGCCTAGTCGCCCTGGTGAGCCACGCCCGCCCGCCATTGCCAATCCCCATCCTGCTGGTTTTCATCACCCTGGGAGGCGCTCGCTACCAGCTCGACCTGCCGGACTTTTCCGACCCGGGATTGATCGCCCGCTATAACGACCAGGGGTCGATCTACCAGGTTGAAGGTCTCCTGGTCGAGCCGCCCGACGTGCGCGATACCTATACCAACCTGCGCCTGCAAGCCGAGCGCATCCGGCTTGTGGGTGAGGAGACATACCAGCCAATCCGCGGGCTGCTGCTAGCGAGAGTCTCTTTCTCGGGCGATTGGCGCTATGGCGATCGCCTTAGCTTGCAGGGGGAATTGGTCACACCGCCAGTATTCGAGGGCTTTTCCTACCGGGATTACTTATACCGGCAGGAGATCTATAGCGTGATGGATTGGGCGCGTGTCGAGACCATCCAGCACGGGCAAGGGAGTAAGTGGCTGTCAGCTATCTATGATTTGAGAGGTCGCGCCTTATCCCTCATCTACCGCCTGTACCCTGATCCTGAGGCCTCGCTTCTTGCTGGAATTCTTCTAGGTGTTGAAAGCGGCATCCCACGAGATGTGGCGCAGGCATTTCGCGATACAGGCACCGCCCACATCATCGCCATCAGCGGATT
>DATCYX010000016.1:0-11116 GCA_036526235.1 Anaerolineales bacterium
GCTCATCTTTACAACGGGTCCCATTACGGCAACCGGTTCACAGACGAGTAATCGCTTCAATGTTAGCACCAAAAGCCCGCTGACCGATACTATTCTGCATGCCAACAGCGGCGGCTGGTGGGGGATGCAGTTCAAGCGCACTGGCTACGACGCGCTGATTGTGCGTGGGAAATCGAAAACACCGGTCATGATCGAGATCAAACCGGAAGGCGTGGAGTTGAAAGAAGCAGGTCACCTGTGGGGCAAGGGTGTGTTTGAAACCACCGAGGCATTGGGACAAAGCCGCAACCAGCGCAATGTGTTGTGCATTGGCCCCGCCGGTGAGAACCAAGTGCGCATTGCTGCCATTATGAATGACAAAGAACGCGCCCTAGCGCGCGGTGGCCCTGGGGCTGTAATGGGGAGCAAGAATCTGAAGGCGATTGTGGTTGAAGGGAAGGAGAAGAATCAGCCGGCCGATCAAGAACTGTTCAAATTCATGCTGTACGAAACCGGCAAACTGTTGAAAGCGAGCCCGTTGACATCACAGGGGCTGCCGGAATTCGGCACGGCTGTTGTCATGAACGTCGTCAATGAAATCGGTGCACTGCCCACCCGCAATTTCCAGCAATCCCAGTTTGAAAGCGCGGACAAAATCAGCGGCGAGGCAATTACCGACAGCATCCTGGTGAAAAATCAGGCCTGTTGGGCGTGTCCGATTACCTGTACGCGCATCACAAAAACGGACAGCGGCAAAGAGGGAGAGGGTCCAGAATTTGAATCCGCATGGGCGTTTGGGGCGCAGTGCGGCATCGACGACCTGGATACGATCACCGAAGCCAACTACCTGTGCAACGACATGGGGCTGGACACGATTTCGATGGGCAATACGATTGGCTGCGCGATGGAACTGGCCGAAAAAGGGCTGATTGCAAACGAGTTCGGCTTTGGCCAGGCGGGCAAGCTGCTGGACCTGATTAGCGACACGGCGTATCGGCGTGGACTCGGGGCGGAAATGGCAGAAGGCAGCTATCGCATGGCAGAAAAACACGGCGCGCCAGAGCTGTCTATGAGCGTCAAGAAGCTGGAAATGCCCGCCTATGATCCACGTGGGATGCAGGGGCAAGGGTTAGTTTTTGCTACCGGCAACCGTGGTGC
Source organism: Anaerolineales bacterium (assembly GCA_036526235.1). GTDB lineage: Bacteria > Chloroflexota > Anaerolineae > Anaerolineales > UBA4823 > DATCYX01. The sequence continues at coordinate 1,138 of DATCYX010000016.1, forward strand.
CTGCCATGAAACCGGTAATATGTTGGGACCGGAGGTGCTGGCATTGCCGCGTCTCATTGACCGGTTTGCTACGCAGGGCAAAGCGGGTATCGTGTCCGTCCATCAAAACTCGGCAGCGGTGATTGACAGCCTGGTGTACTGTAAGTTTACAAACATGGCGGTGGCAGAGGAGTTCTTCGCTCGGACGTTATCGGCTGTTACCGGCGAACATTTCACCGCTGATGACTTGATGATGGTTGGTGAACGCGTCTGGACGCTGGAGCGTCTCTACAACTTGCGCGAGGGCTTTACGAAGAAAGATGATACCCTGCCCGACCGCATGCTCAGCGAACCCGTCTCTGATGGACCGAGCAAAGGCTTTACCGTCAAGCTGGCTCCTATGCTGGAAGAATATTATGCATTCCGAGGCTGGGACCAAAACGGCGTGCCTAAGCCAGAGAAGCTTAAGGAACTATCTTTAGAGTTCGCAATTGAGGAAGCACATGATTGATCAACGATTATATGAAGAATTCCGAGATATTGGCCGAGATATTTTTGTGACAGGCTTAACCAGCTCACATGGCGGCAATATGAGCGTGCGGGTGGGGGACAAGATAATTATCAAACGACGCGGGGCGCAGTTCGGGCGGTTGCAGGCCTCGGATTTTGTGGAAACCAGCTTTCAGGGCAAGGACAGTGGCATTGTGCGCGCCAGCACCGAATTAATCGTCCACCGCGCCATCTATGAAAAAACATCGGCGCTGGCAATTATCCATGCGCATCCACGCACCGCCATCACTCTCAGCCTAAGCCGGGATGAGATCATTCCCATAGACAACGAAGGCTCCTACTTGCTGCGCAAGATTCCGGTGGTGTCGGTAGAACTCGCCTCCGGCTCCAAAGAGATGGCGGATAAAGTCTCTGAAGCGCTGCGCGGCTACAAAATCATCATGCAGCGAGGGCATGGTTGCTTCGCGATTGGGCAAACGCTGGAAGAAGCATACCATTGGGTCTCCGCATTAGAAGAAGTGAGCGATATCATTCTGGAGCACAAGCTGATGGGCGAGGAGATGATTGAATATCGCAAGCACAGTGAATCTTACAAAAAATGGTAAAGCGCGATTCTCCCAAGGGTAAGCGGGCGTCTTTATTTATGACATGTATGGTGGATATGCTCTATCCAGAAACGGGCTGGGCTGTGGTGGACGTCTTGGAGTACTTGAAGATTGAGATAGACTTTCCACCTGAGCAGACTTGCTGCGGGCAGCCGGGGTTCAACGCCGGACACAGGTCTGCCTCCCGTGAGGTGGCGATCCAATTCCTGAGGGCGTTCAAAGACGCAGAAGTGATCGTCACTCCATCTGGCTCGTGTGCGGCAATGGTGCACCACGAGTATCCCCTCCTTTTTGCGGACGATCGCCGCTGGCGCGACGAAGCGCTGCGGGCAGCTGCGAATACCTGGGAATTCACAGATTACCTGGTTGAAGGACTTGGGATCGACGACCTTCAAATACGATTGCCCCGGCGACATACTTTCGCGTTCCAGGATGCCTGCCACGGTATGCGCATGCTCGGTCTGGGAGCTTCGGCTCGCACCTTGTTAAAACATACGGGCAACGCAGTTGTGGAAGAGCTGGAGGAATACGATGTGTGCTGCGGCTTTGGAGGGCTATTCAGCGTCAAAATGGCTGACATCAGCGGGGCGATGCTCGAGCGAAAAATCAACCACATACAGGCTTGCTCTGCAGAGACGATCGTGTGCGGCGATGTAAGTTGCATGACCCATATGAATGGCGGGCTAGCGCGCCTACAGTCCGCCAAACGCGTGCGGCACATCGCCGATGTTCTGGCTGATGGGCTGCCAGGAAGACTCACATGAAAGTCACTTCCAACACCTTTATCCCGGCTGCACAGGTGGCTTTGCTGGATGACGAAATGCGCCGCTCGGTCGACCAGGCAACGACTACAGCCTACCAGAAGCGTTTGAATTTGATGTTCGAGGCTGGTCGCGAACATGGGGAAGCCCTGCGCCAGCAAGCCGCCCAGGCGAAACGACATGCCTTGAGTCGCCTGCCAGCATTATTGGAGCAGGCTGAAGCCAGGTTGACCGCCAATGGCGCTCACGTCTTGTGGGCGCTGGATAGCGACGAAGTGAACCGCGCTGTGCTGGAAATTATCGCCCGTCATTCAGTGAAAGCCGTGGTGAAGAGCAAGAGCATGGTGAGCGAAGAGGTCGGGCTGAACGAGGTGCTCGAATCCCATGGTATCGAGGTTGTCGAAACCGACCTGGGCGAGTACATCCTACAGCTCGCAGGCGAGCCCCCCAGCCACATCGTTACCCCAGTCATTCACAAATCTTTAGAGACCATCCGCGACCTGTTCGTGCAGAATTTGAATATGCCCCCCACGGACGACGCTCGCCATATGGTGCAATTCACACGCCAGATCTTGCGTGAAAAGTTTCTCGCTGCGGATATGGGCATTACCGGCGGAAACTTCATTATCGCCGAAACGGGAACCTTGTGCCTGGTGACTAACGAAGGCAATGGTCGCATGGTCACCAGTTTGCCTCGCATTCACGTGGCTATCGTTGGGATCGAAAAAGTCGTCGAGACGCTCGAAGATTTTGTCACACTAACCCAGGTGCTGCCGCGCAGCGCAACCGGGCAGGCCATGACGGTATACACTCATCTATACAACAGCCCCCGGAAAGCAGGGGAAACAGATGGGCCGGAGGAGCTGTACGTCATATTCGTCGATAACGGGCGCAGTGAGATCTATGGGACGCGATATGCACAGGTACTCACCTGTATCCGCTGTGGAGCGTGCATGAACGCCTGCCCGGTTTACCGATCGACCGGTGGCCACGCCTACGGCTGGGTGTATCCCGGCCCGGTAGGCGCGGTGATCACCCCTTTGCTAGCCGGATTGGAAAACGCTATACCGCTGCCTCACGCCAGCAGCCTGTGTGGGGCATGTAAAGAGGTCTGCCCGGTGGATATCGACCTGCCGCAGATGCTGCTCGACCTGCGAGATGACCTGTACCAACAGGGCAAAGTTGAAGGACTCTGGAATTGGGGGCTGAAATTGTGGGCGATCGGGAATCAATCTCCCACCTTATTCGAGTTGGGTGGCAGGCTCGCTCGCATGCTTACAGGCGATAGACCACCGAAACAGTTGCCGGGACCTCTGGCAGGGTGGTTGAAATACAGGGATTTCCCGCCTTTTGCAAAGAAACCTTTCCGCCGCCAGTGGCGGGAAAAGCGAGGCGGATGAGATGACCACCAGCCGGGACCAGATTCTAAGTCGCCTACGCGCCGCCCAGCCGGCGTTAGGTACCATCGAGACCGTGCGGCAGCATCTGCCTGTGGTCCCCTTGGTTGACCCGTCCCCAGAGAGGTTATTCAACCGTTTTGTGGAACAGGCGAGGTTGCTCGCCAGTATCGTACACCTGCCTACCTCCCAGGTCGAAGCCATACAGGTCATTCTGAATTTGCTGGGTGACGAGCGCCGCGTTTTATGTTGGGATTTCGCGCACATCCCCCTGCCGGGATTGGAAGAGGCGTTTGCAGCACATGGCATCCTGGTCTCCGAGGGGCGAGACGCAACCGTACGTACAGGAATCACTGGCGCCGACGCTGCCCTGGCTGCCACGGGCAGTCTCGTCCTGCTGAGCGGCGCAGGCAAGCCTCGCCTCGCCTCTCTGCTGCCAGCCGTGCACATTGCCGTTATCCACCAGAGCCAGATCCTGGCTGACCTGGAAACCTGGATAGCCACCCTACGCAAAAAGGGATTGGATGCCTTTCAGGGGGCAGCCAGCGCAATGATCATCAGCGGCCCCAGTCGCACAGCAGACATTGCCATGCAGTTAACGCTGGGTATGCACGGGCCGCGGGAATTACAGATCGTCATTCTAAGCTGAATCCGCAAGTCGTTATTCACTTTGATGTAGCAATCGCTCCAATAAAGACGATCCAACCTTAGCTGTTCACGGACGTGTGGGTAGGGGACCCACCCTCTCCGCAGAGCATAGTACTTTCAGAGCATCTTCGCCGGCAGCAACGCTTGGTGAACGACTGTCAAAGTGCTGGAGGTATACGCTGGAGATCGCTCAGTTCCAGCTGGGCGATCTCACTTTAAGTGCAATACCTTCATTAAGGGTACTTCTCAACGCCTGGCAAGGCATTGTGGGACACCGGGAGGGCGATTTTGACTTCCGTCGCTATCTGTCCCAATTCATTCCCAATGTCACAAATGTCCTCATCTGCCACAGGATACAAAATCCAGAAACGCCGTCGATCGTCTACCTGCAAGTTGTGTAAGAATTGGAAAAGCACGTCAAAATCCGGGCGGGCTTTCACCCACACGACTTGCTTGGCAGCAACATCAGCGCCAATTACCTGAACCATCATGCGAGCAAGATTCTCGATTGGCTATTGACATTCGAGTAAAAAGTTGTATACTAAAGTCAAAGTACTTTCTATATCAAAGTACTTTTAGGATCAGGAAATTTAGTTCTTCACAAGGAGGTCAATCATGTCTCAACAGATAAGTCTAAAAGAGGCTGAACAGAAGGTGTTTAGAACCAGATACAATGATGGATTGTGGGATATTTTCATGGGATGCTTTTTCTTGATGTTTGGGCTTGCCCTTTATCTCAGTCCTATCCTGGGAGATTTTTGGAGTTCGGTGGCGCTCCTACCATTTTGGGCCTTGCTTTTCCTGGGTATATGGCTGATTAGAAAGTATGTAGTCACCCCCCGGATTGGCAGCGTGAAATTCGGTCCAGCGCGTAAAGTCAAATTAATGAGATTCAATGTCGTTATGCTCATCGTTAATTTCATCGCCCTCCTCCTAGGCATTGCCGCCGCGATGAGTTTCGGGAGAGTCCCCGGACAGATGTTTTCCGTCGGCCTCGGGATGATCCTCCTGATGGGTTTCAGCATGGCAGCTTATTTTTTGGATTTTACCCGCCTGTACATTTATGGTCTGTTAGTCGGGTTTTCGCCTCTTCTCGGTGAATGGTTATGGAACCAAGGACTTGCCTCTCATCACGGCTTCCCAATCACCTTTGGCGTCTCGGCAGGCATTATGATCATTGTCGGCTTGACCGTCTTTGTGCGTCTTTTGCGCAACAATCCCGTTCCCACAGAAGGAACACCATCGGAAGAAGCATGAGATGGCTGATCACCAATCTGGCTCAGAACTGCACCCGCTAGCCGACATTGACCAGGTCATCCATGCATCGGCGCGGTTGATGGTACTCACCTACCTCTATGTCGTTGAGAGCGCTGACTATGTTTTCCTGATGCGCCTGACAGGACTCACTTGGGGAAACCTGTCCACCCATTTAACCAAACTAGAAGAAGCGGGCTACATTACGATCAATAAGGAATTCAAAGGCAAGAAACCCCATTCCACCATCCACCTCACCCGCCAGGGGCGATCTGCTTTCAAGGAGTATAAGAAAAGCTTGCAGCAAGTACTCGATGACTTGCCTGACTAATGGGTAACTGACTTTCTAATTCACCTTGAAGGAGAGCATACCATGCGTATTGCACAGATAGCGTGAAGCCGGTTATCTTCAAGCTAGAAGGCATTGAAGGGTAATGCGAGGTTGAGGAACTAGCACGAAGAGAGAGCAATTTCACTACAGATGTTCTTAGCAAAGCTAGATTTTCGGGAACACAGAGGTTAGCAAAGTGTGATTCGGCGTGAGTCTAATAAATCTCTGGAGATAACACAGCTGCACCGGGATGTAATCGTGGGCTTGGGCAATTGCATCGGTTGTATCCCGAGGTCGCCGAGTAGTGGCCACCGCGCGCCTCAGCTCACCCAGTTAGATTGATCAGTACATTTATAGAGTGTAAACCAAATTATTTTTACATTTTGAAAAAAAACCGCCAGACGAGTACAATGGCAGGTCAAGTTAATTTTCGCAGGAAGTTAGTTGGGCTAAGTTAAAGAAAGGAGTTCTGAGATGCAGAAGTGGGAGTTGTATGTTATGCCTTGTGGTATGGGTTTTGGGGGCAAGTCAACTGATATATGGAGCAAGAAGGATAAAAAGACAGGAAGAACGCAGTGGGACACGCTCACAGACTTGGCATCTAGCGGGTGGGAGCTTATTGACGTGACTCCAATTTCTGTAGGAGGAACCACTTCAGAAATTCTATATACCTTCAAAAGACCAGTAGAGTAAATAGAGTGTAAACCCAATTAGGTCAACATTTTTGTCAAAGCCGCCAGACGAGTACAATAGCGATATGAAAAAACAACAGTTATGGGAATTTCCATCAAAAAGCCTGTACTTCTCCAACTGTTGGAAGATACAGGCTTTTGGTCAAACGTTATACCCACCGTGGAGTGGGCACCCACCCTCTCCGCAGGTTATATGAATTCCCGAGGCGGTGTAAGTGTAGCGTGTCAGAACCCGTGAGACATAATTAGGGGAAAAAAGAATGGAGACTTCTTAGCCAGGATACCAAGTAAGATAGTGAAAAGGAAACCACAATGGCTAAGAAGAAAGAGATTGTAGAACAAAACACACGGAATATCCGCAGGAAAACGCGCAAGCAGTATTCGTCTGAGGAGAAGATCCGCATTGTCTTAGAAGGTTTTAGAGGGGAGAGCACACTGGCGGAACTCTGCCGCATTACAGCTGCAGCGCTGATGCTGCAAGAAGGTATACATCCCAAAGCAGTCCAAGAAATCATGGGCCACTTATCCATATCGATAACGCTTAACATCTATGGTCACGTTACACCCGGCATGGGAGAACAAGCCGCAAACATCATGGAGGATCTACTGATCCCGATCCCCGTTGAATTGGAAAAATCTTAAAACCTCCACCTCCACACTTCCTGAAAAGTGTGGAGGTAGTGACTTTGTTTCCAATGTCGGAATACATCAATTTTACATTTGCAGTATCTTTGCGTAGTGGAACGTGTGGATAATATGGAGATAAATACCGCCATATGTAGGCCATAGAGAGTTCTCCACCCCCATATATATGGTAAGAACATAGCACTCCTTGTAATTCTCTATTATCTTGCCCCATTAGCTGATCTGTCAAGCACTTGAGTGCTCCATATTGCGACCTCGCGTGGTGGAATTCATTCTCCTGGCTCTCTATAATTATATAGAGCAAAGGAGCGATCAAGGATGCAGCTAAAACACGTCACACGTCTGGGGTTCAGCGCGTTTTTTCTTGCCTGGTGCTTTGACCAGCTGTTCTGGCAAAAAGCGCCGGGTATCTCTTTCTTTATCTTTATTTTGCTGTGTTTGGGAGCGGGTATCGCCCTGACATGGGGTGAAAAACTGCGCCCAGCAGTGAATAGCTTGCTACTGGTGATCCCAATTCTGTTCTTTGCGGGGATGACTTTCCTGCGCCAGGAGCCTTTTACTTTGTTGGTGGACTACGGGCTGGCTTTAGGGTGCATGCTATTGCTGTCATTGACCTGGCTGGGAGGGCGCTGGTGGCGCTACAGCCTGAGCGATTACGTTGCCAACGCCTTGCGCTGGGTGGGCGATGTCCTGGTCAAGCCATTCCCGGTCTTTTGGTCGGGTCGCATGCCCCACCGCCAGGGGGATGAACTTGGGACAGGAACCGCCAAGAGATCAGTTCTGGTCAGGACCTTGCTATCTGTCTTGCTGGGATTGCTACTGGCGCTGCCTGTGGTATTCCTGCTGGCGAGACTGCTAGCAGAAGCCGACCCGGTGTTCTCTCAGCAATTGAACCAGTTGCTGCGGCTCATCGATATCGAAAAGCTCGATGAATATCTTTTCCGCCTTTTCTATATCTCTATCGGTGCTCACTTGCTTAGCGGTGTCTTCCTGTACGCCCTGAGCGCCAGCCAGGGGGAGAAGGTGAGCGGAGGAGAGAAATCCTGGCTCTCGCCGTTTTTGGGATGGGTGGAGGCGGCAACCCTGCTGGCTTGCGTGGACCTGCTCTTCGCTTTCTTTGTCGGCATCCAGTTCCGCTACTTCTTTGGCGGGCAGGCGAACATCAACGTGGAGGGCTTCACCTATTCTGATTACGCCCGGCGTGGCTTCGGCGAGCTGGTCGCCGTGGCATTCATCAGCCTGCTGCTCTTGTTCGCCTTGAGCGCCATCACCCGCCGCGAAGAGCGCCATCCAAGGCGCATTTTCTCGGGGCTTGGGATCACGCTCGTTGCACTCGTGGCAGTAATTCTGATCTCGGCTTTCCAGCGCCTCCAGCTCTATGAGATCGCTTACGGCTTTTCGCGGCTGCGCACCTATACCCATGTCTTCATGATCTGGCTCGGCTTGCTCTTGCTGGCGACGGCCCTCCTGGAAGCTCTCAACCGGCTGCGCTACTTTGCCCTGGCAGCTTTGATCGCCAGCATCGGATTCGGCGTGACCGTGAATTTGGTGAACGTGGATGGGTTTATCGCCCGCCAGAACATCAGCCGCGCCGCGCAAGGGGCGAGGTTAGATAGGGGTTACCTGATCAGCCTGTCGGAAGATGCTGTGCCGGTCTTGTTCGAACAATTTGATTCGCCCCGCCTATCTTCTGATCTCCAAGACCAGGTTGGCGCGGTGCTGGCATGCTGGGCAGCCATGCAACCGGATGCTACCGAGCGCCAGCCCTGGCCATCTTTTCATTGGGCGCGCCAGCGGGCGAGAGCGTTGTACCAGTCTCACCAGGCTGAGCTTGAGCGCTACCCGGTACGGCGTGTGGATTATGAGTGGAGGGTGACCATCAACGGGGTGGAAAAATCTTGCTGGGAACAACAGGGTCACTAGAAAACCCTCGAGTGGGGTGAGTAGAAGTTTTTACGTGTTCCGAGTTCCAAGTGCCAATCGTCAAGTACAATGTGCGAAGTGCGATGTTTAACGCGTCCAGGGCTGGGATGTTCTCATCGTCGATTTTGTCAGGGGGGACAGGCATCGTGGTGAAATTGGTGAATTTTTCAAATCGGCATTTGCATAAGCCATTCATGTGTCGCTACATTCTCAACTTGTGCGAAGAAATCATTTTCTAGTTTATGACTGCTCACACCATGTCCATCTAGGGGTATAGAATCCCAAAAAACGACAATACTTATATTGTGTCGCGTCTCTAACCCAATATCTAGTGCAGGTTGTGCATTTTGGGGGATAATATCAGCATGCAGCATATAGACTGTGTGGGAGGGAGGGCAAAGTCATGGATTCTTTTGGTGTGCTGTGCATTATATTTATAGGTGGGACTATAATCGGATTTGTGGGTATTATTATAAGCTCGTTTGGTTGGGCTCCTGAGGGTTATATAGAAATTTTTGGGTTGTCTTTTCCAGCACTTGTAATGCTACTAGGTTTGTCTATGATCATATTTTCGATAATCGGTGCTGTAGTATGGTCCGCGGTTTTATACTAGATCACCCAGGGGATCGCCAGCCCGACCAAGACGATCCCCTGGGTGATCTATTTCGTCATGGTCCGCTTGGGCCGCTGGAAGCCCCCAGGCGAAGATGAGTTGTAAAAAATGGGGTTTGGTGAGGTTGATCAACCAGTTTACAGCGTGAGCTGCGTAGACGGGATTTTTATAATTTGCGCCTAAAAGTCACTTGCAAAATGGCGAAACTATTATATACTTTAGGTATAAAATAATAATCTTGGATTCGTCGTAGGCGAGAGTCTCACGTCGCAATTAAGTCGCCGGAAATAATTTGGCGCCTTTTTTAATTTAATGAGTTCGCACGATGAACACCGAATACTTGGCCGTGACACGGGGAGGAGTCTACCCATGAAAAGAATAGCCCTTATAACCTCGCTTCTTTTGTCGTCATTGATGCCTACACCCATGCCTGCCTTTTCCGCTGTTGGTGAAAGAGACACGCTGATGGCCTTGTATAACAGCACCAATGGGGATTTCTGGACAAACAACACCGGTTGGAATACGTCCGCCCCCCATTGTGGCTGGTACGGCGTGACGTGTGACGGCAGCGGGAATGTTACCCAGCTCGTCCTGTCCAGCAACAACCTCAGCGGCCCCATC
>DATCYX010000017.1:0-22101 GCA_036526235.1 Anaerolineales bacterium
AGGGGTATCGACGAGTGCCAAAACCGGGTGATTTGTCACCTGTGGTTTGGATGTTTCAATTATTGTAGATGGGTTTGGTATTCCCAGGCCAAAAAACAGTACTGACAGCAATACCAAAGTGGCTCTAACCCAGGTAACAAATTGCACCTGGAAAGAAGTAATTCTAATTATCGAAGGGAGCCAATGTCTCGCAGTTTTAGAATTGCCAGTAGAAGATATCTTTCTCAAGCGAGTGTATAAAGCGTGTCTGTTGAGGCTTTCATCGCTAAAATTCACTTGGGATAAGCGTTGGGCAAGCCTTAATGTTTGCTCATCGAGATCAGATAAGACTTTGTCAGGCATCTCGTCTGCCAGGAGTCGGTCTAATTGTTGGTTGAAGAGGAGCACCTGTTCTTCCTGGCTCATTTTTGCGCTTCCAGAGGGATAAGCTGACGCCGAAGTTTTTGTAGGGCGCGATACAGTATAATACCCACATTATTCTCAGTGAGGCCAGTCATCGAAGCGATCTGGCGGTTTGTAAAACGGGCACTGAATTTTAGGCCTAATAGATCTCTTTCTCGTTCGTTCAAGCCCTCCAGTGCAGTGATCAATTCGTTGCGCAATTCGCCATCAATCAACGCTTCCTCAGGGGATAGCTTGCCAGTAGGCCAGTCTTGCACTTGTTCCATCGGCACAATTCGGTTCCGCCCAAGCAAAGATCGAAGGTACGCGTTGACCTCATTTCGGGCAATCGCAAACAACCAGGCTCCAAAGGAACCACGCTTTGGGGAGTATTGGTGAAATTTCGTCAGCGCTTTTTCAAACACGATCGAGGTTATATCGTCCGTGATGCTTTGATCGCCACAACGGTATCGAACATAGTTATAGACTCGAGGAAAATATTCATGATAACGGTCTAAAAAGGCGTGCCTATCGTTGAGCGATTGCTCTGCAATGGCTGCCTTGCGAATAATCTTGGTCTCGAAGGTGGTCACAACAATGCCATGTAGTCGAATAGAAGTTCTACTAGTTAATATGTGCTTTGGCGAAAAGTATTACATAATGTCGCCTTGTTCTCGAAATTATCACACAACGAGAATCACCGATTTTTTTTGCAGGATTGTTTACTCCTCAGAGAGCACAATGATACGGTCTTGCTCTGAAAAAGTAACCAATTCCGACTTATCGGGATTCACCATCACGCCATATGTCATTCGAGGGTCGTGGCTCAGATCATTCAGGCGGTATCCGATAGCGACTTGATCCCGTCGACGCGCCGATTCTACCACTGTATAAAAATTGGTCGGCGTACCCAGGTGAACGTAGTCTCCTGCGGGCTTAAGGTAAATCTCTGAGCCCTGTGGGTTGAATAAATCGTCGAAGACATGGATGAGCTCTTTGTTCTCGGAGATTTGTGAGAGCATCAAGCTAATCAATCGATCGCTGACAATAAAGTCGTCAGGGCGGGCAATTTCAGCTAATTCACGATTTCGAAAATCTAACATCTCGCTGACAATTGAGAAGCGATTTTTGGATTGGTTACCGATATCACGCAGGTGTAGAAGTGTCATCAGGGTGCGGGCATCAGCCTGCTGGGTATCCAATTGATCTGAGTAGCTCAATACGATCACGTGCTGGAAATTAGGTATGTCGAGCTTGTCGAGTGTCTGGCGATCGGTGGAATCGCCCTGGATGAACGAAACTTTTTGGTTCTTTATGTTTTCAAGCTCAAAGGAGCGTCCCATAATGCTTTCTGGCATATCTGCCACAATTAACACCGCGGAATCTGGGGCAACATAATTATCCAATTCTTTGACGATCATTGGAGCCAGATGGTTCCATCCCAAAATTAGTGTGTGTTCTGGCCCTTTTAGGGATGGTACAGGATGCTGGATGGCATTTTCATTTACAGGGGCATTTGTCAGTCCCGAGACGCGGACCGTGTCATCATCCGCAGAGATGGCGATAATTGCATCACCTGGCTCTATTATCGTGTCCATAGGAGGGTTCAGGCGGATGATTCCGTCTCGAACGCGCAAGCCGATCACACAAGAATCTTCGTAAGCCAACAAGGCCATCCCAAATGTCTTCCCAAATAGGCTAGCCTCCAGTTGAAAGTAAATCTCATCACCTTCAAAGTCTAAAATCTCGTTATAGACAACTGAAAGGCCAGACTGGCGGCATGTTTGAGCGGTAATACGGGCTATCAGCTCGTTTGCCTGGATGAAAACACCTCGGTCCCCGCCCACCAAACGTGCAACCTCAAGATTTTTAGAGTTTTGAAACTCGGCTACGATATGGAAATTACTTTTGTTAAAATGGTGGCTGAGAGCTAAGACGAGCTTGATCACCTGTGCGTCAGGTATGTCGCTATCCGGAGGGAGAATGATCACCGATCTAGCAGTTGAGGGGTTGATGATCTCTAGGTTGGCTAGCTCGATAGGATCACCTGTGCGGCAGACCAAGCGCGTGTTGCCAGTGGGGCCTATACGGTCGCGCAGCTCATCCTCCATATCGACCTTACTTTTATTTGCCAGGATAGCGATACAAGCACGTGGGATATTTTGGTTGGCGACCACAAGCTCTGAGATTATTGAGAAAATTTGATTAGACCATCCAAGTATTACCGTGTGGCCTGATTCGATCACGATGGAGCGGCCTTTGCGAAGAGCGGTCAATTTCTCATCAATACCATTCGTGATGATCCCAATCAGTGTTCCAACGACGAATATTCCTCCTAGTGTGATGGTGAACATGAGGAAAAGGTAGGGCCAACTTCCCTCGTCACCACCCATTGTGCCGGGGTCAAGTGTGCGCATAAGACTATTCCACGCCAACTGCATGAGCGATACTTGCTGCCCATCTTCGGTAAAACGAGCCAACGCAGCGATCGAGAAAATCATCATTGCTGAAAAGATGAACAGCCAGGCAATATGCATGATGGTGCCTCTGGCCATCAGGTTGTCGAACCAGTAGTTTAATCGTCGGCGGAGATTATGTTTGCTCATGGTCCAACTGACATCTTGATGATAGAAATTAATTCTGACCTAAATAATATTCGGTTGATGAGTATGGCGTGACGAAGCCGTTGCAATAGACGCAATCATCTTAACTTAGACGTCTTTAAATAAGCGTTGGATTATGATGACGAAGATTTAATGCTGTTCTTAATGTCGTTTATTTCCCGCTGGGTGAGATGGCGCCATTCTCTGGGTTTTAGGTTTCCCAGTAGTAGTGTGCCAATGCGAGTGCGGATGATGCGCACAACAGGGAGGCCAAGGCGCCCCCCTACCTCGCGAATTTGCCGTTTGCGCCCCTCACGCATTACGATGCGCAGCCAGGCTCCTTTTCCATGTGTCCGTACAAAATTCACTTCGGCAGGCGCTGTCCGATGACCATCTTCTAGAACCACGCCGCGCCGCCAGGTTTGGAGTTGGTCATTATCAGGGCGTCTTGCGATGAGCACCTGATATTCCTTTTCGTGCCCATAGCGTGGGTGAGTGATCTTGTTGGCAAGCTCACCATCATTGGTGAGAAGTACCAACCCCTCACTGTCTACATCCAATCTACCTACTGGATAGAGTTTGCCGGGAACAGACACAAGGTCTCGTACCGTGGGGCGAGGGTCTGGAGCGGTGACGGTGGAAAGCACGCCACGAGGCTTATACAGGGCAATATACACCATAGATTGGTCAACCTTTATTGGCTTACCATCCACGATAATATCGTCGCGTTGTGGATCGGCTTTAGTCCCCAGCAGAGCGACTTGACCATTGACCCTAACGCGCCCAGCGGCTATGATCTCTTCGCAAGACCGCCTAGATCCTAGCCCAGCCTGTGCCAGTATTTTTTGCAAACGTTCTTCCACTGGAGATTATTATAATGCAGTCAACTCATCAGTGGATACTGTATTCTCCTGATCGCCATCTTGAGGCGGGAGTGGTGGTAGGTCGTCTAGCGAGTTCAAGCCAAAATGCCCTAGAAAGTCCTGTGTAATACTGTATAAGATTGGCCTTCCAGGGGCTTCAGCGCGGCCAATTTCCTGAATTAGTCCTTTGTTCAGCAAGCTTTTCAGCACTCCATCGCTATTTACGCCGCGGATTGCATCAATTTGCGGGCGCGTGACGGGTTCCGTGTAGGCGATAATCGCCAAGGCTTCCAATGCAGCCCGGCTAAGCCGGCTGGTGGCTTCCAGTCCCAATAAACGTTCAATAAGTGGAGCTGATTCAGGAGCAGTTGTAAGCTGGATCCGACCGTGAAGTCGTTGCAAACGCAACCCAAACTTAAAGTTTTCCTGAGTGTAGCGCAATTCCAGCTCTTTTAGACCGGCTTCCACTTCTTGGGTAGTTATCTCCAAAGCAATTGCCAGTTGTGATGGCGTCACCGAAGACGGGGAAGCAAATAGAAGCGCTTCAAGTTTAGCGGACAAACTCAGTTCATTTTCGGGTTCAATTGTCTCTACCATGCTATGATAAAATGTGCCGGAGCGTTGAAGAAATAGATCGAAATGGAGAATTTAATGTATTCAAGAAATTATCTGCCAGTTGCGCTGGCGGTTGTTGTATTATTGCTTGTAAACATGGCTTGCAACTTGACTCAGAGATCAGAGCCCACCCCAGCAGAGGTTATTCCAATTACAACCGAAGCGGTTGAAAGTTTAAAAAAGGACCTCCAGAAAGCTGGTAAAGAGATCAAACTGAGCGGTCAAACTACTCTGGTCATTGATGAAGCGGAATTGACCTCATTGGCTGCTTTTGAACTTCAAAATCAAGATTCCCAAGTGTTCCAAGACCCACAGATATTCCTTCGGGATGGGCAAATCAAAATTGCCACACAGGTTGAGCAAGGGAATTCTCGAGCAAGCGTTGATATTGTAATGGAGGTATCTGCCGATGCAGATGGCAGGCCAGAATACCAGTTAGTTTCGGCAAAAATTGGTCCACTACCGCTGCCAGAGTCCATGTCCCAACAGATTTATAAGCTGATCGACGATGCCTTTACGAGTAAAATTGACCCACAGATGGATGACATCTTTATTGATAATATCACAATCAAGAACGGGCTCATGACCGTACAAGGTCATTTGCGATGAGATTATACCATCCCAAAATCGGAATTCTTCTGCTTTGCCTTGTGTTGGCTGCCTGTTCGCCTCCTCAAGCTACTCAGTCAACTATTAATGTGAGTATCGCTGCTGATGGGCAAAATGTGGAGTTGCAGGTTTCAGCAGGTACCACTGTCCAGCAGGCGCTGGAAGCTGCAGCGATTACCCTAGGGGGGCTGGATCGCGTTGAGCCACCATCTTATACGCTGTTGACGGATGGTGCATCAATACGGGTGGTGAGAGTGCGCGAGGAGTTCACCATTGAAGAGGAAGTGATCCCGTTTGAGCGCCAAGTTTTGCAGAGCGAGTCGCTCTCCGACCAGCAACAATTGCTGGTCCAGAGCGGGGTGAATGGCTTGAATGAGCTCACTTACCGGAAGGTATTTGAGAATGGCGTAGAAATTTCCAATACGCCGGTGAAAGCAGTGATTGTCAAGGATGCGATCCCAGAAATCATCATGGTGGGAATACGTGCTCCCTTTACGCCAGCTGAAATTACCGGGAGAATAGTGTATCTTCTCGGCAGCAATGCTTGGATGATGGAAGGCAGTACAGCTAACCGGCGTCCATTAATTAATTCCGGTGATTTAGATGGACGAGTATTTTCGTTGTCTGAGGATGGCCGCTGGCTTTTGTTCACCCGGCGTGCCTCGGAAGTGGATGACATAAACACGCTGTGGGTGGCTGACCTGAATGCCGATCCAGTGGATGAGATCGACCTGAAGGTAGCAAATGTCGTTCATTTTGCAGATTGGGTTCCTGGATCAACCTCGAAAGTGGTGTTTTCTACTGTCGAGCCACGCGCCAGCCCTCCTGGATGGCAAGCCAATAATGATTTAAACGCCCTCAGTTTTAGTCCCAGCGGCTGGGTTTCCAATTGGCAGGCAAAACCGGTATTGGAAACGAATTCAGGTGGTGTTTATGGGTGGTGGGGCATGAATTTTTTTTGGTCTCCGAATGGCCAGCGTCTCGCTTTTTCTCGCCCCGACAGTGTCGGCGTGCTGGAATTTAAAGACGGAGTGATGACCACTCTGCTGGATATCACGCCCTTGCAGACTGGAGAAGATTGGGCTTGGGTACCAGGTGTTGCTTGGGGAGCGGACGGAAATGTTCTCTACACGGTTAGCCATGAAGCGCCAGAAGATTCTCAACTTTTTAATCTCTCCGCCATTCCTGTAGAGAGTGGCGTACCGATCCAACTATCTCAAGAATCAGGCATGTTCGCTTACCCTGCGATTTCCCCGATGCAATCGCTCCCTAGTGGTGAGAGTGCATATAAAGTGGCATTTTTGAGAGCAGTACTCCCTCGCCAGAGTAAGTCCAGTTCTTATCGTTTGGTGGTCATGGATCGAGATGGTTCGAACCAGAATATCCTATTTCCGCCTCAGGGAGAGCCTGGGCTGGAACCACAGCAGGTAGTATGGTCACCTGCGCCTCTTCCGGGCGATGGAATTTATACCCTTGCAATTCTATATCAAGGAAATTTTTGGCTGGTCAACTCGATAACTGGGGATGCTCAGCAAATCACAGGCGACAGCCTGATTAGACGAATTACCTGGAGATAATACCTTATGCGTATATTAATTACGGGTGCCGCGGGTTTCTTGGGTTCGCATTTGTGCGATCGCCTGCTGGCAGAAGACCATGAAGTGATTGGGATGGACAATTTCATCACCGGCAGCCCTGATAATCTGGCACATCTTGCGGGGAATTCGAAATTCTTATTCATTCGCCATGATGTTTCTAATTTCATCTACGTGCCGGGCAAAATCGACGCGGTGCTGCATTTTGCTTCGCCCGCCAGCCCTAACCCGAACTCTCCCTATGGATATGTAAATCTACCTATCCAAACGATGAAAGCAGGTGCGCTGGGAACGCATAACACATTGGGTGTGGCGCGTTCGAACAATGCGCGATTTTTGTTGGCTTCTACCAGCGAGATCTATGGCGATCCTTTAGAACACCCGCAAACTGAGTCCTATTGGGGACATGTTGATCCGATTGGTCTGCGCTCGGTTTATGACGAAGCCAAACGTTTCGCTGAGGCATTGACAATGGCATATCATCGTGCGCACGGTATTGATACGCGGATCGTGCGCATTTTCAATACCTACGGTCCGCGTATGCACCTGGATGATGGTCGTGTGGTGCCGAACTTTTTGCAGCAAGCCCTACGCAAAGAGCCTTTGACAGTTTATGGGGATGGATCGCAGACGCGCAGCTTTTGTTATGTCGATGATTTAATTGATGGGATCGTTCGTCTGCTATATTCGAATGAGATCCAGCCGGTTAACATTGGTAATCCGGTGGAGACAACCATTCTGGAATTTGCCCACACCATTAATCGCTTGGTGGATAACCCTGCAGGAATTGTTTATAAGCCTATGCAGCGTGGAGAAGGCGATCCGCAACGGCGCCAACCTGATATCAGCCGAGCACGCCAGACGCTGGGCTGGGAACCAAAAATTAGCATTGGTGAGGGGATAAATAATACAATACCATATTTTCAATCCAAGATGGGGCTAGCATGACCAGCATTCTGACAAACTCGCGTGAAAGAACGCGTTTCTTGCGCTTCGCGGTTGTCGGAATGATCGGTGCAGTGATTGATTTTGGTGTTGCGAATCTGCTGGTTTATGTTTTCTTCGCCCCGCTGGTAATAGCCGGGACAATCTCATTTATCTCAGCTATATTAAGCAATTTCTTCTGGAATCGCTACTGGACATATCCGGACTCGCGCTCTAAGCCCATCGCCCAGCAATTAATTCAATTTGCGGTGGTCAATGGCTTGGGGCTGACGATCCGCATACCCATTCTGCGATGGTTGGAGCCAGTTTTATTCCGCCTTTTTTCCAGGCTGCCTTTTTCGTTGCCAGTGTTTAGTCCAGACGTCCTGGCAAAAAATCTCACCTTGGCGGTTGCAGTGCTCATTGTGATGTTTTGGAATTTCTTCGTCAATCGATATTGGACATATAGTGATGTGGAATGATCTTGGGATGCTATAATTCCTAATAGATATGACTAACAAGTTGCACTTGATCGCTATCTATACAACAAGTGGAGATGTGGGGGGATATCTCAAGTATCCGTATATATATAATCGTCAAGGAGAATGGATTGGATGGGTGACGCCGGAAAGGCAGGTCTACTCTGTCCATGGACATTACGCGGGTTATCTTAGCGATGACCCACGCATCCTTCGCAAGCAGTCATCCGGTTATCTAAAGCCGCGCCAGTCGCCACCGCGATCCCCAATGCCCATTCATCCACCTGCTACGATACCTCTGGCCCCAATGATGCCGGAGTTACCAATTGGTGTCAATGACGTCTTGGAAGAGTTGCCTGATATGCTTCCCGCAGTAGATTTCGGTGATTTGCGCGAGGATATGGATTGAGCAAGATGGATGCTCCTCCTGGGAAAACCGTCAGCTCCACCCGCGTTCAGATAGCCCAGTTGATGCAGCCCGAGCATGCTAACAATTGGGGTAATGTCCATGGCGGTTGGATCATCAAACTGATGGATGAAGCTGGTGCCCTTGCGTGTATACGTCATGCCCAGCGGCGGGTGGTTACGATAGCTATTGATCAAACTGTATTCAGGCAGCCCATTCGCATTGGAGATTTGGTGATAATAACTGCTGAAGTGAGCTATGTGGGTCGCACGTCGATGGAGGCAGAAGTCCAGGTCACTGCGGAGGACCCTGTGACTGGTGAGTGCACGCATACCAATACTGGCTACTTTGTTTATGTTGCTCTCGATGATGAAGGCAAACCAGCTAATGTGCCTCCATTGATCCCCGAAACAGATGTACATATTGCACGCATGAAAGCTGGGCGTGCCCGGCAATTACGCCGCTTGAATCAAAGAAAAAATAATCCAGAAGATGCAGACTGAAAATGGTTGACGATCAACAACCTGCTTCGAATATACAGTCCCAAGTCAATAACCCGGCTGAAGTTGATGAGTCTCCCCCTGTGAGATCATTGCGCGAGCTGATCGATAAGGTGACTGGTCGCGGAATTTACCCTCCCCAGCCTTCAGAGGAATCTGGGCGCGCGGAAGTATTGCCATTTCCATTTTTGGCGATGGTGGGCCAGCGAGAGATGAAACTTGCCTTAACGCTGGCATTGATCAATCCAGCGGTAGGTGGGGTGTTGCTGATCGGACCGCGTGGCACAGGGAAGACCACCGCTGTTCGCAGCTTGGTGGATCTGCTGCCAGAGGTTCCGCGTAGCTTATGCTACTATGGGTGTCTTCCTGAAGACATCGAGATGGGTGGTATGGATGCGGTTTGCCCGGATTGTGCTCGCAAGTATGCCCAAAATGAGACTTTGGCCCAAATGGATCGCGTGCGCCTGGTGGAATTGCC
This sequence comes from Anaerolineales bacterium, assembly GCA_036526235.1. Lineage (GTDB taxonomy): Bacteria > Chloroflexota > Anaerolineae > Anaerolineales > UBA4823 > DATCYX01. Next base: position 9,454 of record DATCYX010000017.1, read on the forward strand.
ACTCAATGCCCGTCTCGAAGATGTTGTGGGAGGTCTGGACGAGCGGGCTAGTATCCATCAGCGTATGCGCTTGAGACGCGGCATCTTAGCACAAGCTGACCGTAATTTGCTCTATGTCGATGAAGTAAATTTGTTGGAAGATGATGTGGTGGATGCTTTGCTGGACGCGGCTGCACAAGGCAGTTATACAGTGCGCCGTGGACCTATCTCAGCCACCTATTGGTCGCGTTTTGTATTAATCGGGTCGATGAATCCAGAGGAAGGTGGGCTTCGCCCCCAAATTCAAGACCGCTTCGGTTTGCGAGTCATTGTGCGGCCTCTGGACGAATCCAAGGAACGTTTGGAGGTTTACCGCAGGGTACAAGCTCACCGGGCTAACCCTCGGCATGTTATCTCTGCTTATTCCCAAGAGACACTACAAGCGCAGCATGAGATTCAGCTCGCGGGGGAGAGTCTACCGAAGGTTTCAATACCAGATGAAGTGGCTGCGCAAGGGTTAAAACTTATTGCCAATTTGCAGATTGAATCTCTCCGTGCTGAGATCACCTTATTTGAGGCCGCTCGAGCCTATGCTGCTGCTGATGGGCGCAAGCAAGTCTCTCCCGCCGATCTGCGCGAGGTTGCGTCATTGGCATTGCGTTTAAGGCGTTCAGGATTTATGCAGGAATACTTTGCCCGTCAGGAAGAAGAGGAGGCAGAGCTAACCGGTGTAATTGATGCAGTTTTCGATACAGGATCTTAAAAATGAGCGATTCCAACTCCGTAATAGCACAATCGGCTGAAGATTTCCTTCAAAAAGCGTGGGAGCATCATAGTAATAAGCAAGATGATGCTGCCGAAGTGAGTTTTCGGCGGGCTATCCAAATGAGTCCCGGTCTTTTCGATGCGTATTTTGGTTTGGGACTTGTACTAAAAGCTCAAGGTCGTAAACAAGAAGCGATTGAAGCTTTTAATAAAGTATTAGAGTTGCTTGAGGTTGAAATTTCAAGCGATCAGGCACAGCGCCATATGATGCGTCGCCTGACCCTTGGGCATATCAATATGATCAGCTCCGGTGATTGGAACCTGGAGAAAGAGATCTGGAAGCGTATCCCATGAACCATCGCCAAAGGCTGGAAGCGGTCCTTTCAGGCGGAAAATTTGATAGAGTCCCCGTCGCGCTGTGGAGACACTTCCCGGTAGATGATCAAAATCCTGGAGATTTGGCGGGTGCAACGGTTGAATTCCAACGCAACTTCGATTTTGATTTAGTAAAAGTTACTCCAGCCTCATCTTTCTGCCTCAAAGATTGGGGGGTTACTGATGAGTGGCGCGGTATTTCCGAAGGGACACGCGAGTACACGAAGCGAGCTATTTTGCACCCTGAAGATTGGGAAAAGCTCCCCGTGCTGAACCCCAAAAAGGGTCATCTTGGCGACCAGCTGGCATGCTTGCGATTGGTCGTCAACGAGATTGGTCCAAACACACCGGTGATCCAGACCATCTTCAGCCCCCTGGCACAGGCCAAGAATCTAGTCGGGGGTGAACAGCTCTTGGTACACCTGCGGCAGTACCCCGATGCTTTGCTCCACGGATTGCAGACGATCGCCGAAAGCACACAAAGGTTTGTTGAGGCAGCTCTGGAAACCGGTATTGCAGGTATCTTTTATGCCGTTCAGCATGCTCAATATCACCGGCTTTCTCCAGCAGAATACCAGCAATTCGGTTGTGCTTTTGACCTGCAGATATTAGAAGCGGCTCAAGGACTTTGGCTGAACATGCTTCATCTGCATGGTGAAAGCGTGATGTTTGATTTGTTCTCGGAATACCCGGTCGCTGTTATCAACTGGCATGACAGGGATACAGATCCAAGTTTGGAAGTCGGTCAGAACCGTTTCCCGGGCGCGGTATGTGGCGGCTTGCAACGCGAACGGATGATGGTACTGGGTACGCCTGAGCAAGTGACGGATGAGGCGCGCCAGGCGATACATGCAACCAATGGAGTGCGCTTTATCCTGGGGACAGGCTGTGTTGTGCCGATCACGGCACCACGCGCCAATTTTTTGGCGGCTCGAATGGCAGTTGAAGCTCTCAAATGAGTGGATTACGGGTTATTGGCGGGGTTGCCCGTGGCCGAAAGCTGCGCTCGGTTCCTGGTGTGAGCACTCGCCCAATTACTGACCGGACCAAAGAAGCGTTGTTCAATATCATTGCAGGAGATATTCAAGGAGCATCTCTACTGGATCTTTTTGCAGGGACGGGCAGTGTAGGTATCGAAGCGTTGAGCCGAGGTGCCTCCTTCGTGCGGTTTATCGATATCGAGCGCAATGCAGTGCAGACCATTCAGGTAAATTTGGAGCATACCGGTCTGGGATCTGGGGCTGAGGTGTTAAGGTCAAATGCCTTTCGTTTTCTCGAGAGGCCTGTAGATCGGGCCTTTGATTATGTGTATATCGCGCCGCCACAATATAAAGGTATTTGGAAGCGCGCCCTGCTTGTGCTAGATACCCATCTGGGTTGGCTCTCGCAAGATGCATGGGCAATTGTGCAAATTGATCCCAATGAATATCAAGAAGTTCAGCTGAATAACCTGGTTCTTTTCGACCAGCGCCGTTACGGCAGCACCTTGCTAGTATTTTATGAACGGCTAGTTGGGTGAATTGCCTAAGGAATAATATGTAGGTCAAAGATGGATAAACTACCTCCGCTGCAATCAGTTCAGGTGATCATTCAGACAGCATTCCCTGGGATACTTGAACCCGAGGCTGCCGAAATGGCCGAATCGGGTAGGGTACGTACCTATCCTAAAAATTGGGTGCTTTGCCGGGAAAATGCGTTGGAAGAAATTTTCTATATCATTCTTGATGGTGAGGTGAGGGTAACAAAGGTGATAGACGACGTCGAGGTGCGAGAGTTAAAAATTTTGCACCCAGGCGCATTTTTTGGAGAAATGGCTCTAATTCACAATGCTCCTCGTGCGGCCACGGTCACGACTCTGAGCCCGACTACTGTGCTTGAAATCCATAAGCCTGCGTTTGATCAGATGTTACGCCAGAATTCCAGCGTATCTTTGGCGATGGTGCGAGAGGTAAGCCGCCGTTTGAGAGAAAACGACGAAATGGCCATCGAAGACCTGCGTGTGAAGGCTAAAGAATTAGCGGCTGCGTATCAGCAATTGGCTGAACAAGACTACGCTCGTCAGGAATTCTTAACCACCATTGCTCACGAGCTTCGCACACCCCTGACTGCGGCTTTTGGCTATCTTCAAGCCATGCAGGCTGGAATTTTACACGGCGATACCTTTCATCAGGCATTGGATACGACGACGCGTAATGTCAAAGAAGTGATATCTCTGGTCAATGATATGCTCTTTTTATATGAGCTTGAGTTGATTTTGTTGGATTTTCAGCCCACTGATATCGGCCAGATCGTCTCGCGGGTTGTGGATGAACAAAATAAGAAAGCTGTAAAAGCTGGGGTTGAATTGAGGCTGGAGGTTGCCTCTAATATACCAGAAATCAACGCCGATCCCAAAAGCCTGGAGCGTGTCATCACTGTGTTGCTTGATAACGCTATAAAATTTAGCCCAGATGGTGGGGTAACCACCATAGAAGTGGGTTTCGATGATTATAAAGTCCGGGTACGGGTGAGCGATTCTGGTGTTGGTATCCCAGAGGAAGCCATGCCGCGATTATTCCGACGTTTTTTTCGATTGGATGAGGTGGGAGGTCACCTTTTCTCAGGTGCGGGACTGGGGCTTTCCATTGCTCGCCAGGTGGTTGAGCAACACGGAGGGGAGATCCATGTGGAGAGTCAGCTGGGAAAAGGGAGCACTTTTACGATAAATCTGAATAGGGAATAACAAAGCGAGCGGGCACAAATAGCCCGCTCGCTTCTACTTATCAGCCTCTGATTAATTACTTTTATCCCTTGAGATATTCGTCTAAGGCCTCTTTGCTGATGCGATAAGCATTACCAATCTTTTTTGCCTTTAAGTCGCCAGCAGTAATGGCAGCAATTACATCTTCCTCGGAAACGCGCAGAAAAGTGGCAGCTTCGCCGGGTGTCATTACAGGGGGTGGCGCAGATGGCCCACCAGAGGGTTGAGCCTGCTCGCCTGCCTTGCCGCCTCCGGTCATTCCGGAGAGACTCTGGCTGATTACATTTCCAACGCCCATTCCAGCGCCGATGCCGGCAGTGAGTCCTGCGCCGCCGCTGGGATTTTGGGCTGCATCGCGGAGTGCATCCGCGGCTTGCAATTGCGTATAAGTTTGCATATCCAACATACCCATGGCACGCAGCTCTTCGGCAGACTTGCTAGACGGTTTCAGATTCTCAACGTAGAAGGTTTTTAGTGTCAAACCGACTGCTGCAAAATCATCCTGAGCTTTGGCGCGCACGCCGGCGCCAATTTCTTCGGTCAGCCCGATCAGTTCGGGTACGCTGTGTTTGGCAGCCGTCTCCCCCAGCAAATCTTGCAGCTTGGAGAGCAGGATTGCGCGCATGCGCCCTTCAATGTCTGATGTGCGGTAAATTCCCTGTGCTCCGACTACCTGCGTGACAAACTGTTGCGGATCCTTGATCTGGAAGGAATAATTGCCGAACCCTTGTAGAAGGGCCACACCTAAACCCATGTTGGGGTTGCGCACAATGATCGGTTGAGGTGTACCCCATTTTCGGTCGACAAATTCACGCATGGAGACGAAATAGACTTCTGCTGGGAAAGGTGTCCGATCGTTAAATAACTTGCCAATTTTGTCGATTAAGAGGGGGATATTGTAGGTCACAATGGTGTGACGTCCTGGTTCAAAGACGTCGAGCGCAGATCCATCACGGAAAAAGACCGCTGCCTGGGATTCGCGTACAATTACTTGTGAGCCAATACGAAAAGTGCCTGCCTCTGTTTCGGGAAAGCGATGTACGAGCTCCTCGCGCATCTCGTTGGGGTATTCAATGACATCAAATACTCTTGCCATTTTATAATCTCCTGATTTTTAGTCTAATAATCACCTAACTCGACGACCCGCCTAAAATTACTTCCTCTCGCCGGTCGAACATCGTGTTGCACTGGCGTGCAGTGTTCGTCATATGTCTGATAGCCGCAGGCAAGCCATCGCTGCCCACAGATGCTTCGACATTGTCAATAGCACGTCCCACCTCATCTGCCATTTCCAGCATGGCTGCATCGTATTGGTAAAGCTGGGCTAGCTCTTCCTCGTTGATTTTGACCGCATCGAATAAGCCGGAATAACCACGCGTTGCTCGGCGGACGCGATCAGCAAAAGTGCGCAATTGTATTGCGGCAGATTCCAGATCATCTAAGTATGAGATCTCGCCTTGGTTTACGAAATCCCGCTGGATGTTAGATATGCGCTGCCACTGCTCTTCAAAGCGGCTTGCGACAGTTTCGCGCAATACCTTGTCCGAGTCTCGGCGATTTTGGCGTTCCATATAGCCGCTAAAACCAGGTATTTTGCTCAAGATCTTTTTGAAAGGATCCATATCACCGCTGACTTTACCCATGATCTGATCGATCAAATCACTCATTTCATTCTCCTTCTGTTGGTGTGTTTTCGCAACAGTCTGTATGGATTGATTATAGCCTCAGTTTTAATTCGAGGCAACGATGATCCTTCGATAAATATACGTACTGTGCCATGAAAAGTTGCTCGGATGGTTTATAATAGCTGCGTCACTTTCGCAATATATAAGGAGTATATCATGATCGTCACAACAAAGAAGCTCTTTGAGCTTGCTTATGGTAAATACGCCATCGGAGCATATAACATCAATAACCTAGAACAGTGTATGGGGTTGTTTCGTGGCAATCTTGATAGCCAGGCGCCATTTATCATCCAGATCAGCAAAGGTGCACGCAGTTACACCCATAAAAAGATGCTGGAAGGGCTAATACGGGCTGCAGAAGACGTTTTCCCAGATTCAATTTTTGCTGTACACCTGGACCATGGTGACGAAGAGGCATGTTACGATTGCATTAATAGTGGATTCTATAGCTCGGTGATGATCGACGCAAGCCATGAGGATTTCGAAAATAACATCGCAATTACACGGCGTGTGGTTGAGGCAGCCCATGCCAAGGGGGTGGTGGTAGAGGCTGAGCTGGGTCAGTTGGGTGGTGTAGAAGAGCATGTGAAGGTGGATGAGGCAGATGCTAAGCTCACGAACCCAGATCAGGCAGAGGAGTTTGTGGAGAGATCTGGATGCGATTCCCTGGCAGTTGCAATTGGAACGAGTCATGGGGCGTATAAATTTAGTGGCTCCCAAGCTTTACGTTTAGATGTGCTAGAAAAGATTCAGCAAAGGCTGCCTGGTTTTCCGCTGGTGATGCATGGCAGTAGCTCGGTGCCACAGGAAGAAGTTGAGCGCATTAACAAAGCCGGCGGACAGCTCAAAGGCGCCAAAGGTGTGGATGCGGATCAATTCAAGTACGCCGCCAAGCTGGGTGTAACCAAGGTGAACATCGATACCGATGGGCGCTTGGTGTGGACGCGGGTTCACCGCGAATATTTCAATGAACACCCGGAGAACTTCGATTTGCGCCCGCCTGGCAAGGTTTTTATGGGCGAATATGCTAAGTTCATTGCCGGAAAGAATGAAAAGCTTGGCAGCGCCGGCCAGCTTGAGACCGTGCGGAAATTAGTACGACAGAAAGCCTAAACAGATCATGCCGGCTGTGGATCAAGGTGTGGATCCTAGTCGTTATACGCTGATCCCGCGCGTACTTATATTCCTGATGTGCGGTGAGCGCGTACTCTTATTGAAAGGCGCGCCGACCAAGCGAATCTGGCCAAACCTATACAATGGTATCGGAGGGCACGTAGAGCGCGGCGAAGATGTGCTCAGTGCTGCCCGAAGAGAGCTGCTTGAGGAGACTGGAATGGTAGTCTCCGATTTGTGGTTGTGTGGTGTGGTTTCTGTGGATACCGGCCAAAACCCGGGTATTGGCATCTTTGTGATGCGGGGGGAGTGTCCTGAAGGGGTGCTAGCTGCATCTGGTGAAGGGCAGCCGGAGTGGGTGGATATATTGGAAATTCAAAAGCTGCCCCTTGTTGAGGATCTATTTACATTACTACCCAGAGTATTTCAGGCGAGACGAAATGATCCGCCATTCTTTGCAAGCTATCGCTATGATCAGAATGATAAATTGGTAATTAGCATAGGTAATTAGATTTCATTTTAAGAATTGCTGTTAGCTTTACGATGGGGGATCCTTACAAGCGCAAAAGTGGCAGATTGGATTGAAACCTTTTATTGGGGGTTACGTAATAAGTAATGAATCTACTAATATTGAGGAGTGAAGGATATGTCTCACGAAGAGTCTGCAAAAAATGTGCCCTGGTTTCTGTGGCCTGTCTGGGCTCTCTGGCGCCTAATTGCCTTGATTGTTGGCTTTACGGGACGCTTGATTGCCGTTGTATTGGGCTTTGTGTTGATTGTAGTTGGAATAGTTGTCAGTGTGACGGTTGTGGGTATGATCATAGGTATTCCAATGATCCTTATTGGCGTGCTGCTGGTCATTCGAGGCCTGTTTTAAATAACAAAAAAGCGGGCGTTTCTTGCCCGCTTTTTTGTTATTCGGAGCTCAAGACTTGCTGGATTTCTTCTATTTTGGATAGTGAGACAGGTTTAGTTTTTGCTGTTTTGCGGATGAAATCTTTCAGCTTATTAATATAGAGCGTCGGGGCTGGGGGAGTTTCATCATCACCAATTTGTATGTTAACTTGATCGCTTGTGAAGATCAAAACAGCTTGGATATCAGGAAGGCCGCCCTCTATCATCATTTTTTGTAGCTTCTTTTTCAATTTCTCGATTTCATTCTGCATCTCCAGCTCAGGGCGTCCCAGGCTCTCCTGCCCAAATAGCTTTAGATAGGTTTGCATGAATCCCCCTCCAGTGTGGCGCCAGCGATCTTTATACAGGCTGATCGTGCCGCGCTGGTGACGGGGCATCAACACCCAAAGTCCGGCAGGACCCACTAAAAAGTGGGAGGCTGGCGTGGCGTAGTGGTACATGGAATACTTGTCGTCCAGCCCCTTCAGCGCCTGGTTGATTAATTCGTCTGGTCGTGGGCTACGCCCCCAACGTGTGGTGAAATAAATTCCAATTTGGGAGAGAATAAAACCCAAGATGAGTGCTGCGAAGGAATAGTTGATCAGATCTTGTCTCTGGAATGATATGATCATCCCTCCCACCAACACCACCAGGCCGCTGAGGCTAGCAATTTGTGCTATGCGCCGGTTGCGCGCAACCAGCTTTTCATTCGTATATATTTTCATTTCACTCCGTTAGTTGAAAAACTACTCATTACTAGGCAGGCGTTCTGGCCTCCCAGTCCAAAGGAATTTGACATTGCAATCTTTACTTGCTGTTTGCGCGCCTGATTTGGCACGTAATCCAGGTCGCACGCCGGATCAGGGTATTCATAGTTGATAGTTGGCGGGATAATACCCTTCTTGATGCTAAGAGCGCAAACGATAGCCTCCAGGGTACCTGAAGCCCCCATTGCGTGACCAAGCATGGATTTGGTGGAGCTAATTGACAGGCGATGGGCATGATCGCCAAAAACTATCTTGATTGCTAGCGTTTCGGTTGGATCGTTAAGGGGGGTGGATGTACCGTGAGCGTTGATGTAATCTACCTGCTCCGGTTCGAGATTTGCGTCTTCGAGTGCCCAACGCATAGCTCGTGCCGGTCCAAGAGCATAAGGATCTGGCGAAGCCATGTGATAGCCATCGCTGGACGAAGAGTGACCAAGCAATTCAGCGTATATTTTCGCCCCGCGTGCCTGTGCATGTTCCAGACTCTCAAGTACTATCGCTCCGGCACCCTCGGAAAATATAAATCCCTCTCTTTTGGCGTCAAAAGGGCGCGAGGCAGATTCGGGGTTGGCATTGAAATTAGTAGGAAGGGCACGCATGGACGAGAATCCACCGATGGAGAAATCACGGATCAATGCCTCGGTGCCACCGACGATGACGATGTCGCTTACGCCGCGGCGGATGTATTCGGAGCCTTCTCCAACTGCTTGAGTGCCGGTTGCGCAAGCAGTAACGATGGTGCTGTTGCGTCCGAGGCATTGGAACCTTTGGGCTACCAGGAAAGCGGGCAGGTTGGGGATACCGGCGGGAATTGTGAAGGGGTTGAGACGCCCGTACCCCTGGTTGCGCAATACCTGGATGCCCTCATCTACCCGATCTATACCGCCCATGGCAGTTCCAAAGACCACACTGGCACGCTCTGGATTAGGCATATTTTCAGGCAGGCCGGCATCTTCTACAGCTTGAACCGCCGCGGCTAGCGCGATTTGAGATGAGCGGGGGATGCGCCGGGCTTCTTTGCGGTCCATGTATTGGTCGATTTCAAAATCTGGAATTTCGCCCGCAATCTGGCAGGGCAAGTTGCTGGCATCAAATTGTGTGATTCTACGGATGCCAGATTGGCCTGATAACAAGCCTTCCCACAGTTGCCTTATTGAGCTCCCCAGTGGCGTCACTGCACCCAAACCTGTCATAACCACCCGGGTGCTGTGGTTGTGATTGGAGGTCATAATACTTTATGCCCTTCTGAGGCTAAGGAGGGTGCACTGGCGATGCGTTCTTGGATGGCATCGCGTAAAGCCGCGATAAGATTGCTCGCAACAGCCTGGCGCGCCACGCGGATGGCGTTTACCAAAGCGCGAGCGTCTGACCTTCCGTGACCGATAAAAATTAGCCCGTCAATACCTAATAATGGCACTGCTCCAACCTCTCCTGGATCCAGCATCTTCTTGATACGAGTAAATGCAGGGCGGGCTAAAAGCCCTCCCACTTTGGTTTGTACGTTACTCATGAGTTCCTGCCTAAGCATATCAGTGATTAATTTCGCGACGGCCTCGCTGGATTTTAGTAAGATATTGCCTGTGAATCCATCCATCACAACTACATCGGCTTGGCCTCCGAAGAGTTCTTTGCCCTCTACGTTTCCAATAAAATTTAGCCCGCTAGCCTTTATTAGAGGGTAGGTCTCCTTAATTAACTCATTGCCCTTACCTGCCTCTTCGCCATTTGAAATGAGTGCTACGCGCGGTTTTTCGACGCCCATCACCTTTTCAGCATATACGGAGCCCATTATGGCAAATTGGAGCAGGTATTCTGGCTTACAATCAGCATTGGCGCCGATGTCTAAAACCACACAATAGCCTGTCCTGACCGGGAATAGGGCGGTCAGTGCTGGGCGCTTGACGCCGCGTATGCGTCCCAGGCGGAAAAGTGCATTAGCCATTGCGCCACCGGTATTCCCCGCGGTCACAAATGCGTCAGCCTGGTTGGTTTTGAGCAGGTCCATTCCGATCGCCATCGAGTTTTCGGCTTTGTGACGCGCAGAGGTGGCTGGCTTATCATCCATCTCCAGCACCTCCGGGGCGTGAATGACCCTCACAGGTGGGTGATCGCCAGCCAATGCTTTGAGGCGTGGCAGCAACACATCCTGGTGTCCTACAAGGATGATCTCGTCACCAAACAGCCTGCCGGCATCAACAGCCGCCTGCAATTCAGGCTCAGGATGGGTGTCGCTTCCCATGGCGTCTAAAACAATCCGCATCAAGTCTCCTACAAATTAGCGGGTGTTAAAATACAAGGCGATGCTTGACATCCACCGCGTGGTGATTATAATACCATTGCCATTGCGCTGGTGCTGGAATTGGCAGACAGGCATGGTTGAGGGCCATGTGCCGCAAGGCGTGTGGGTTCAACTCCCACCCAGCGCACAGATCATAAATCAATTCCGGATGATTGGGGCAGGAAGGGTTTTCCTAGATCATCCGGAATCGATTTTAATGCAGAGAGATTTTTTCTAAACTCATTCAGTGATCTTCATCCGTCGTTCCAATAAGCGCACAAATCCGGACAAGAGTATTGTCATACTCAAGTATAGGAATGCTGCGACGTTAAATGCCTCCATCACCCGGAATGTCGACGAGCGCCGGATACGTGTGAGCTGTGTAAGCTCGTTGACGGCCAAGACTGTTGCCAGAGATGAATCTTTTAATAGGGCGATAAAATCATTGCCTAAAGGTGGCAGGATGCGCCGTATCGCTTGGGGCAGGATGATCAGGCGCATCGCCTGTACGTAGCTCATACCCAGCGATCGGGCTGCTTCCATTTGACCTCTACCGATAGATTGGATACCAGCCCGGAAGACCTCGGCCTCAAAGGCGCCATAACCGAACGATAATGCGAGTATTGCACGCAGTTCCATTGGGATGGAGCGAATTGAGTAATCTCTCATTCCAGTGGAGATGCCAATGATGAATTGCGTATTAGCCCAGGTCAGTCCCCAAGTTCCCAAACGGTTCACCAAATCGACGTAGATGGGCACTAAACCAAAAGCTAAGATTAAGATGAGGACAACCAAGGGGATGCCACGCACCACTTCAACATAGATCGTTGCAGCTGTAAAGATAACCGTGTTTTTAGACGTGCGTGCCAAGCCAACGAACAAACCGATCACAGTAGCGATAGGGAAGGCGATCAATGTGATGCGGAGGGTTGTCACCACACCAACCTGCATGAACAGGAAAGTTTGGCGGTAATTATCATCTGAAAGTATGAAGTAGATGAGAAGCAGACCGGTTGCCGCCATTACCATCGCCCACCACGGAAGACCGGCAAGCGAACTGGTTACAGGAGCGAGAACAGGTTTTCGTGATTGCCCAAGCGAGTTTTGCATCACGCCCTCCTACACATGCCTAAGGCTGGTATGGGGGCACAGCCCCCATACCAGTGTCCACAACAAATGGCTACAAGTTATCCCGCTATTGAGTGAGGCCCCATTTCTTATTGAGTGTGTCTAGGGTGCCGTCATCGGCCATGGACTGCAAGGCAGCGTTGACTGCAGCGGTCAGCTCAGAGCCGGGTGGGAAGACGAAGCCGAGTTCTTCATCGGAGGTGAGCTGCCCAACGGTCTTGAGCTGGCCTTCGTATTCTTCCATGAAGCCCAAGGCAGAGATATTATCGATCACCACGGCATCTACGTCCTTGGAGATCAGCGCCAGGACAGCTGCGGGGAAGTCTTCAAAGGATTTGATGCGCTCGGTGGGGAAGTGATCCTGAGCTACCATCTCGTTGGTGGTGCCGAGCTGGGTGCCTACCAGGCGATTGGCGTCGGCTTTGAATTCATCCACACCGGCAGTCTCGTCGACACGCACGAGCAGAACCTGGCCAACGATGACATAGGGGGTAGAGAAGTCGACGATCTCGTCGCGCTCGGCGGTGATGGTGACGCCATCAGCGAGCATATCGAACTCACCAGCCTGCATAGCGGGGAAGATGCCATCCCAGGCGGCTTGTACGAACTCGGGAACACAGTTGAGGCGAGCGCAGATCTCGCGCACGGTGTCATAGTCCCAGCCTACGCCTTCGTTGGTGGTCTCATCAATGGTATTGAAGGGCGGGTAGGCGTTCTCCACCGCTACTGCGATAGTCTGGCCTCCCAGGTCAGGAAGTTCCATGGTCTCTGCAGGCATTTCCTCACCAGCCACCAGCCCCCATTTCTTATTGAGTGTGTCTAGGGTGCCGTCATCGACCATAGACTGTAAGGCAGCGTTGACTGCAGCGGTCAGCTCAGAGCCGGGTGGGAAGACGAAGCCGAGTTCTTCATCGGAGGTGAGCT
>DATCYX010000018.1:0-22837 GCA_036526235.1 Anaerolineales bacterium
CAAACACGTCGTGGCTGTAGATTGCCCTTCAGGCGTGGACTGTGATAGCGGTGAAGCCGCTGAAGAGTGTCTCCCGGCTGAGTTGACGGTCAGTATGGCGGCAGCCAAGCAAGGCTTGCTGAAATTCCCAGCCTATGGCCTTGTAGGAGATTTGCGATTTGTGGGAATTGGTTTGGGGGAAGGCCGTCCCTATCCTCATTCTTGGCAGGCGGTTACGCGTTTTGTTGTAGACCGATCATGGGTAAAAGAAAAGATGCCCAAGCGCCCGTTAGATGCTCACAAAGGGACCTTTGGCACTGCGTTGGTTGTAGCTGGCTCGCTGAATTATACGGGCGCGGCTTTGATGGCTGGTCAAGCAGCCTATCGAGCCGGCGCTGGATTGGTAACCCTGGCAGTTCCACAGCCCCTCCATGCACCCCTCGCAGGCCAATTTCCCGAGGCGACCTGGTTGCTCTTGCCTGAGGAGGAAGGTGGGATTTCTGAGCATGCAGTTGATGTGGTGGGGTCAAATTTAGAGCGGGCCACTGCCATACTGGTTGGACCTGGGTTCGGTTTGCAGGATACTTCTCGAAAGTTTATTGCCCGATTGCTGACTGAGGCTCCGAAGCCTGCAAAGCCTGCTATCGGATTTGTGCCCAGTGCCTCTAAGATATCTAAAGGCAAAAAGGTTGAATTGCCACCAATTGTATTTGACGCCGATGGTTTGAAATTGTTGTCACGCATATCAGGCTGGTCAGAACTGCTTCCTTCGCCAGCTGTGTTAACCCCCCACCCCGGGGAGATGGCTGAGTTAACTGGGCTCCCTACCAAAGAAATACAGGCGAATCGGGTTGAGATTGCAGAAAGATATGCACAGGAATGGGGTCATGTGCTGGTACTCAAGGGAGCTTTCACTGTTGTGGCTGCACCCGATGAACGAACTGCAATTATCCCGGTGGCATCACCTGCCCTGGCTCGCGCAGGAACCGGTGACGTGTTGGCAGGTTTGATAGTGGGACTGCGAGCTCAAGGACTTAATGCTTTCGATGCCGCGGTAATCGGCGCCTGGATTCACGCTCACGCCGGTCTGTGGGCCGCCAAAGATCTGGGTAGCACAGCGGCGGTTGTTGCAAGCGATCTGCTGCCAGGGACTGTCCAGATGATGAAGGTTATCTAAAATTAAGAAAAATAAAGAAGCTATACCAGTGAACCACTGGTATAGCTTCATGATAATCAGATTAAAATATTATGATTTTGCAGGTGCTTCTGCTGGTGGGGTGTCGCTAGCTGTGTCTTCTTTGGTTGTTTGGCGCTTTCGTTGCGCAACTTTCTTACCAGCTTCAACTGCACCTTCAATGCGCGTTTTTTGGTCTTCCAGCACAACCTGGCCGCGTTTCTGGACCTCAGTAGCGCGTTCTTTGGTAATCGCAGCTAGCTCTTCAGCCCTGGTACGTACGTCTTCATAGGCTGTTTCAGCCCGTGTACGTGCATCTTCAAGAGCCTTTTCAGCGCGCGTGCGCGCTTCTTCGGCGGTCTCGTAGGCCTTGTCTTTTAACTCGATGCTTTTCTCGCGGATTATGGTCCGGGTCTCTTCACCCGATTGGGGGGCAAAAAGCAGGGCAACTGCGGCACCAACTAACCCGCCAACCATGAACCCTGCCAAATAGGCTCCAAATTCGCCATCACGATCAGACATAAATCACTCTCCTTGGATATTAGAATTTCTGCGTTTGCCACGAGCCAGACCAATTACCCTCAGTGCCTGCTGTACTCCGGCGAAGTATTCGTTCATTTTCATGACTGGCTCGACGATGTTATCACTAAGAAATGCGGTTGTCCCTCGCAAGGTGCTTACCGTCTGGTTTGTAGAATCCAGTATTGGTTTGATCTCATTCTGGAGCAGGTTGATCAATCGTGCAAGTTGGGCGATGAGAATAACCAGCACCAACCCCAGCAGCAGCGATTCAATCGCCATAAATATAATAAATATGTCTCGAATGCGGTCTGTGGGAGTGGTGGGTTGCAGTAATAAGATTACACTGACTACAACCGCAGCAATCAGGATTATCGCGATTGCCACAATACCAATCATTGCCTGGCGCTGGCGGCGTAGTTCCTGAGGAGAAAGTTTATCTTCCTCAGAAATTGTGTTAATTTCCTCCGATTGGTTCCCGCTCTCCATATACTATGGATTTTACCACAATTGATGCTGTATGGGATTTAGGCAGAGTGCCCCAAGTGACTATCTACAAACTTCGAATTCACGACCAATTTGTTTATTGATATCAACTTCTATGCAAAGTCGTCCGCCAGATCTGTATATCTAAGTCTTAGTGCATAGATTTGCAGGAGAGGATACATATGGCAATGCGTCACTTTATCGAGATACAAGACATTACCAATGAGCGTAATTTTCATCCCTTGCCGAGTTTTTTGGTAAATCTATTGACAGTGATTAATAAATCTGGTAAATTATTTTCGTCTCTCGTTGTCGTAAATGGAAAACAATATTAAAATCTATGTCAAAAATCGACAAAAAAGACCTGCAAATTGTCAATCTTCTCATGGAAGATGGACGCATGTCGGCAGCCGAGATTGCCCGTCAGGTGGGTAACATCTCCGAGCGGGTTGTACGCTATCGTATAGATCGAATGGTTAAGGAGGGGATTATTTCGATCAATGCTATCCCAAAACCTAAGGCATTGGGATTTACCGTCATTGCAGATGTGTTTATCGAGGTTGAGACTGGTCGGATCCAGGAAGTGGCTACCAAGCTGAAAGATATGGAATGTGTCAGCTATGTGGCGTGCGCAATTGGTGAGACTGATATCAGCGTGCAGCTTGTTGCACATGATACGGGGGAGGTTTATCAATTTGTCACGGAAGTGATAGGGAGAACCCCAGGGGTTCGCAAAACCACAACTTCAATCGTACCGTATACATTGAAGGATGTATACCAATGGCGAATTCCACCCTCGGTGAGCGTTGATGATTAGGCGGGAATTGGTTACTTGCGGATGATGATTTGATTTTGGAGAAATAATGGCTATCCAGCGTGAAAAAAGCAATTCGTTACAACGCAGGGCAATGGCTGTTACACCGTTAGGTGTCAACTCGAACTTCCGTTATTGGGGAGATGGCATTACGCCTTACGTGTTAAAGGCCAAAGGAGGGCACCTGTGGGATGTCGATGGAAACCGGTATATTGATTATCGCCTGGCTTATGGCCCCATAATTTTAGGCCATGCCTACAATGAGGTTGACGCGAAAGTACATCAAGAGATTGATCGGGGAGTCCTGTTCGCTATGACAAGCGAGCTGGAGATCGCAGTTATTGAAAAGATTGTGGAAATGTGCCCTGGTGTTGAGATGGCCAGGTTAGCATGCTCTGGCACCGAGGCAACCATGCATGCTATCCGTGTGGCGAGAGCATATACAGGGCGGGAAAAGATCATCAAGTTTGAGGGGATGTACCATGGCTTTCAAGACTATACATTGTTTTCGACTTATGCGCCGGTTGAAGCGTATGGAAATTACCGCAGCCCAATCCCAATTCCGGCCAGCTCAGGAATCCCCCGGGCATTGCATGATCTCGTCATAACACTTCCCTTTAATGAACCCGAAATTCTGGACATGATCTTACGACGAGTCGGCAACGATGTGGCTGCAATAATCATCGAACCATGCATGGGAAATTGCGGGGCGATATTACCGAAAAAAGGGTTTCTGGAGTTCATCCGCGCCAAAACCAGTGAGTACGGTATTGTCTTCATCCTGGATGAGGTCAAGACGGGGTTCCGCATTGCCCGAGGTGGGGCACAAGAATATTACAATGTGATTCCCGATATGGCTACTTATGCAAAGTCTATTGGGAATGGCTACCCAATCGCTGCTTTTGGTGGCAAGCGTGAGATTATGCAAACCATTGGACGGGGAGTTGCCCAGGGTGGGACATTCAACAACAACAAACCTGGCGTGGCTGCAGCGTTTGTCACCCTCGATTTGATGCAAAAACTGCCGGTGCATGAAACCATCTCAAAGCGAGGACAGCGGTTAATGGACGGCATTGAGAAAATATTCCAAGTAGCTGGTATTCCAGCCTGCATTAACGGGTATCCAGCGATGTTCTCTTTCGCAGTCGGGCTTGAAAAAGTGACTAACCAACGAGATTGGAGTGAAAGCGATCGGACCTACTATCTACGGCTTGTTGAGGCGCTTGTAGAGCGTGGTGTAATGCCAGACCACGACCCGCGCGAACCGTGGTTTATGTGCTATTCCCATAGCGATACAGACATAGATGAAACTTTAAATGCGATGGATGACGCGGTTCGCCATACGCTTAGATAATTATTCATCCGAACTAGAGTAGCCTTTACATATTTGACGGAGAGATTGGGATTTGAGCGGGTTTCGGTAGCTCATATCCCCCCAACTACTATTGGGTTTTTGTTAGTTCTGAACTGATTACGGAGGTTCGTGTGATTACTGAAAGAACTACTTTGACTTCGCAGGAAATTGTCCAGCTTAACCGGCAATACACGTTCTTCTCTTGGTCGGTGCAGTCGGCTGTCAATCCAATTCCAGTAACTCGTGCTGAGGGTATCTATTTTTGGGATGCAGATGGTAAGCGTTATTTTGATTTTTCATCTCAGCTGATGAACATGAATATCGGCCATCAGCACCCCAAGGTGGTGGGGGCTATCCAAGAACAAGCCTCACAATTGTGCTTTGTGCACCCTGGACTGGCGACGGAAGCGCGAGGAAAGCTGGGGAAAAAGATTTCCGAAGTTGCCCCGGGACACTTGAACAAAACCTTTTTCTGTTTGGGTGGCGCAGAAGCCAACGAGAATGCCATCAAGCTCGCTCGACTGTACACAGGTCGGAATAAAATCCTTGCGCGCTATCGTTCTTATCATGGCGCGACGCACGGAGCGATGGCTCTGACAGGTGATTATCGCCGACTGGCTGTTGAGCCGACGATGCCTGGTGCTGTACATTTCTTGGATCCTTATTGTTATCGCTGTCCTTTTGGATGGACGCGGGAAACCTGCCATCGAGAATGTATCAGTCATATCGAGGAGATTATCCAGTACGAAGGACCCGATCACATAGCAGCTATTATCATGGAGGGGGTGACTGGTTCGAATGGACTGATCGTCCCTCCTGACGATTACTGGCCGCGGGTAAGGGAAATCTGCGACAAATATGATATTTTGCTCATTTCTGATGAGGTCATGAGTGGGTGGGGGCGAACCGGCAAATGGTTTGCAGTAGATAACTGGGAAGTCGTGCCCGATATGATCACAACAGCTAAGGGTTTGACATCTGGATATGTTCCTTTGGGTGCTGTGATCGTCTCAGATGATATCGCAGAGTATTTTGAAGATAAGATGCTTTGGGCCGGGCTTACCTATAGCGGGCATGCCCTGGCATGCGCGGCTGGACTGGCGACTTTGGAAGTGTATCAGGAAGATGGCTTGATCGAAAATGCTGTCAAAGTAGGTCGCTATTTGGGCGAGCGCTTGGAAGCTATTAAGCTGAGTCATCCATCAGTGGGGGAGGTGCGCTATATCGGACTATTCTCAGCATTGGAAATTGTCAAAAATCGAGAAACCAAAGAGCCAATCGATCCCTTGACTGAGGTAGCCAAGTATCTCAAGGAACATGGCTTATTTACATTTGTCTTTCATAATATGCTTTTCATCGTACCGCCTTTATGTATTACAGAAGCGCAGCTCGATGAGGGCTTGGAGATTATTGAGCAGGGATTGCTAATTACCGACGCACAGACCAGGTAGATATATATACGGAGCATATTTATGCCTCAATCGCTTGATGAAGCATTAACCTATTCGAATCGATGGATCGACATTATCCATAAAACCGAGATCCCCCTGGATGAGGGCAAGCAAATTATCGAGGAAAGTAAGAATAATTTTGCTGAGCATTTTAATAAGGGGTGGCTGGAATATCGTAAATCGGTAACCGAGGCTGGCGATTGGGCAGCTACAGAATGGACTGGCTCAGGTGCAGTGTTTCGAGACCTGATCGGTCGCGAGTACATTGACTGCCTAGGGGGGTATGGCATGATGGATTTGGGGTGGGGACATCCAGATGTCGTTGCCGCAGTGCGTGCCCAATTAAACCGCACTCCGATGCCCAGCCAGGAATTGATTGATCCATTGCGGGGCGTACTGGCGAGATTGATGGCAAATATTACTCCTGGTGATCTAAAGTACAGCTTTTTCGCAGGTAGTGGAACGGAGTCCATCGAAGGAGCCATCAAACTGGCAAAAATGTACACCAAAAAGAACGGGTTTATCGTGGCGGTCAAGGCTTTTCATGGCAAGACCTTGGGATCGTTGAGCATGATGGGCAAGTTCGATTTCCGCCAGCCACCGGGGATTCTATATGGTGGACCGATATACCATGTGCCCTTTGGTGATGCAGATGCTGTAGAGCAACAGCTTGATATTTGTAAGAAGGTGGGCGTCGACCTGGCTGCGGTGTTGTTTGAACCCATCCAGGGAGAGGCCGGGGCTATTGTTCCACCGGACGATTTTTGGCCGCGCGTGCGCGAGCTGACCAAACATTACGGCGTTTTGCTGATCGCCGATGAGGTCCAAACCGGTATGGGACGCACGGGAAAGCTTTGGGGCTTAGATCATTGGGGGGTGGTGCCGGATATCCTTGCGGTAGCGAAATCGTTGGGTGGAGGGGTTATGCCAGTGAGCGCGTTTTGCTCGACCGAGGAGATTTGGCAGTGTATGATGTATCCCAATCCCTTTATCCATACCACTACTACTGGAGGGGGTGCCTTGGCGTGCAGCGCGGCGATAGCCTCGATCCATGTCACATTGCGCGATCGAATGTGGGAGCAAGCTGCTGAAAAGGGCGATTATCTCATCCCAAAATTGAAAGAACTGGCTGCGCGTTATCCGCAAATTTTTGAGGATATTACCGGCAAAGGCTTATTGATCGGCATGCATTTTCATAATCCGGAAACGGGATATAAGATTGCAGCTGGTCTATTTAAGCGAGGAGTGCTTGTGGCTGGAACGCTGACCAGTGCTCAAACCATACGAATCGAGCCGCCTCTGGTGATCACCTATGATCAGATTGACACGGTACTGAACGGGCTCGAGGATACACTAAGAGAGGTGAGTTAAGTGCAATGAGATTGAACGGATATTTTTTATTTTTTGGAGCTATGCCTCTAGAGACATTAGCTGAGAGCATGAAAATCGGAGGGAGAATATGAAAGTTCTTTTGGTCGGTGTCGGGGGGGTTGGAGAAGCTATTGCCGCAATTGCTAAAAATCGATCTTGGATCGAGCAGATTGTGTTGGCAGATTACAATCTGGAACGATCGAGAGAGGTTCAAGCGAGGTTGAATGATAAGCAACGATTCCCGGTTGAATGGGTGGACGCTTCGCAACGAGAACAGATTGAAGCCTTGGCGAGTAAATACCAAGTAGATATGATCATGAACGCCTGTGATCCAATCTTCAATGTGCCCATTTTTGAGGCTGCGTACAACTACGGCTGTAATTACATGGATTTAGCGATGACGCTATCTGAACCGCATCCAGAAAAACCCTACGAGTTATGTGGTGTGAAGCTGGGTGATTACCAGTTCGAGCGTGCAGGCTTGTGGGAGAAGAAGGGCCTGCTGGCCTTGGTGGGCTTGGGTGTGGAACCAGGAATGGCTAATGTGTTTGCTCGCTATGCTCAAGATTACCTCTTCGATGAGATTGATGAGATCGGAGTGCGTGATGGCGCAAACATTGAAGTGCGCGGTTACGAATTTGCCCCAAATTTCTCCATCTGGACAACGATCGAAGAGTGTTTAAATCCGCCAGTCATATGGGAAAAGAAGCGAGGCTGGTTTACTACCGAACCATTCTCTGAGCCGGAGATATTCGAATTTCCTGATGGAATTGGTTCGATAGAGGTCGTCAATGTAGAGCACGAAGAAGTGTTGCTTATACCTCGCTGGGTCAAGTGTAACCGTGTAACCTTTAAATATGGGCTTGGCGATCAATTTATTGACGTGCTCAAAACGCTACGTATGTTGGGATTAGACAACAAGGAACCGATCAAGGTTAAAGATGTTATGGTAGCGCCGCGAGATGTGGTCGCGGCATGCTTGCCTGATCCGGCACATATGGGAGATTTGATGAGCGGTAAAACATGCGCTGGTACCTGGGTTAAAGGAGTCAAAGATGGCAAGCAGCGTCAGGTATATCTCTACCAGGTTGCTGACAATGAAGAGTGCATGAAGACCTGGGGATGCCAGGCTGTTGTGGCGCAAACGGCGTTTAACGTTGTCATTGGATGGGATCTTCTGGTGCATGGGGTGTGGCAAGGGGAAGGGATTCTTGGACCGGAGGCGTTTGATCCATTGCCATTCATGAACAAGATGGCAGAATACGGATTTCCGTATGGTATCAAGGAGATGTAGACTGGGATTTGCTTACAACTTTTGTGGATAAGACTTTGAGACCTTAAATTGCCGAAAGAATCGACGTAGCAGCGTTCTCTATACGGGCTTAGATAAATACCTTATCAAGGCATGAAAAACGAGTAAAATCGAAAGGATAAATAATAACCTTTAGAAGATGAATATGCCCCAATATGCAGTTGAAATTGACGCAAAACTTGTCCCATTGCGGGATCAATTATGGATACAGGCTGCTGAAGGTGAAAAACTTGACACGAGGCAAATAAAAGGTATTTGATGAACATATTCGAAGACCAATTTCTCTCCCGAACCCCGAAATCTCAAGCCATGTTCGCGCGTGCCAGCCGGCGATTGCCCGGTGGGGTAGCTGGCAACGGCAAATTCTTGCCGCCCTACCCGATATACGTGGAGCAGGCGCAGGGGGGCGAGTTCCTCGATGTGGACGGCAACCGCTACGTGGATTTGCTGATGGGGGGTGGCGTGCATATTCTAGGCCATTCGCCCGAGGTAGTGATGAGCGCTGTGGAGGGCCAGTTGCGCAAGGGTGCGCATTATTATATGGCTGCTGAGGCTGAGGTTCTTCTTGCCGAAAAAATCTGCCAGTTGATGCCACACGTCGAGATGGTGCGCTTCGTTAATACTGGCTCAGAGGCCACACAGATGGCTTTACGGGCGGCGCGCGCTTATCGCAAGCGGGATAAAATTGCTAAATTCGAGGGCAACTTTCACGGCCAGCACGAGGCGGTCTTGATCAGTACGCTGGGGGCTGAAGGGGAGGCGGATGCCCCCTCCCCGCGCATTGACAGCGCCGGCGTCCCCGTCCAAACCACCGCGGGCGTACTGGTGCTGCCTTACAACGACGCTGAGCGCGCGACAGCTCTAATTGAGGAGTATGCCGATGAATTGGGCGCGGTGATCCTGGAACCTGTCTCGGCCTTTGGACTGGGCGTGGTTGCAGGTGAGACCGCTTTTCTCCAGGCCGTGCGTCAGGTCACGGAGAAGCATGGCATCCCGCTGATTTTTGACGAGGTCGTGACCAACTTCCGCCTGGGGCTGGGTGGGGCGACGGAATATTTCGGCGTCACGCCCGATCTGGTCTGCCTGGGTAAGATCATTGGTGGCGGTTTCGCCATTGGTGGCTATGGTGGGCGGCGCGAGATTATGGAGCAGGTGGTCACGCCGCGTACAGGCATGTGGAATCTCAGCGAGCAAATTTTCCAATCGGGCTGTTTTTCAGGCAATCCTATCTCGATGATCGCCGGTTTAGCCGTGCTCAGTGAACTAGAAAAAGGGCAGGTTCACCCGCATATCAATGCCATCGCTGAACAATTGCAGAGTGGGCTGACGGAGATTGGCAGGCGCCTGAGCTTCCCTATTCTGGTCAATCGTGCGGCCTCGTTCTTCCAGGTTCATTTCGGGGTTGAGCGCATCCGGGACAAGCGTGACCAATTGCGCGCTGATAAGAAAACTGCTGATTTATTCCACTACGGGTTGCGTGCTCACGGCATGATGGCTAGCTCGCATCCCTTGTTTATTTCAGCCGCTCACACCGGGCAGCATGTCGGCATGGTACTGGAAGTGGCGGAGCGCGTCTTGAAGCAAATGTCTGCATAAACTTAAGTAGTTGTCGAAAATGGAACTTCACAGTCATTTTTTCTGGCAACGGTGTTCATGGTTTTGGAGTCGAATTGAACGAATTTAGCGTAGAGTTGCGCAATGTGGTGAAGCAATTTCCTACCCCCGAGGGAGGCGAGGTCTTAGCCGTTAATGATGTCACCATGCGGATCAAGAATGGCGAGTTTTTCTCCATGCTGGGGCCTTCGGGATGCGGGAAAACCACCTCGTTGCGCATGATCGCTGGTTTTGAGTGGCCGACTATGGGTGATATCTATATCGAGGGTGAAGCCATGGGGCACAGACCGCCTTATTTGAGACCCGTCAACACCGTTTTTCAGAGCTATGCCCTCTTCCCACACATGTCGGTGTCCGAGAACGTGGCTTATGGTCTCGAGATGGAGAAAACACCCAAGCACGAGATTAAGCGACGCGTCGGCGAGGCCTTGGAGATGGTCAAGCTAGGCGGTATGGAGCGGCGCAAGCCAAAGCAGCTTTCTGGCGGGCAGCAGCAACGCGTAGCCCTGGCGCGCGCCTTGGTCAAACGCCCCAAGGTGCTGCTACTGGATGAGCCGCTGGGCGCCCTCGACTTGAAGCTACGTAAAGAAATGCAGTTGGAACTCAAAGCCTTGCAGCAAGAAGTGGGCATCACCTTTGTCTATGTGACTCACGACCAGGAAGAAGCCCTGACGATGTCCGACCGCATTGCCGTGATGGATCATGGAGTGGTGCTGCAGGTCGGATCGCCGGTGGAAATCTACGAGCGCCCCAACCGCCGTTTCGTAGCCGATTTCATCGGCGAGACCAATTTCCTCACCGGCGAGGTGCGCGTCATTGAGGAGAACCGCGTCACAGTTTACATCCCCAGCCTGAACGATGAATTGGTCGGCACGAAAGCCGCTCCGGTGAGAGTAGGTGAGCAGGTGGTTGTCTCGATGCGCCCGGAGAAAATCCGCCTGGCTGCATCCAAAGCCCTGCCCCAAAACTGCTTTAGCGGCAGGGTGGTGAACACGACCTACATCGGCTCGGACTCACGCGTGATCGTGGACTTGGGCGGTGTATCCCTGACAGTTTGGGAGCAGAATAAAATCTCCACCCTCGACCCGGAGGCTTATTACGAGCGCGACGAGCAGGTCTGGGTGGTGGTGCTACCTGAAAATGCCCTCGTCCTTCACGAAGGGTGAGGATGCTGAAAAAAGGATAAAAATAGTAGCATGCTGCGAAAGCTAACCGAAGATAAATCTGTTCAGGGTACGGTGTTAATCTCGCCCACTTTGCTCTTTATGATCGGGCTGCTGATTATCCCTCTGCTGCTGACTCTGGTGATCAGCTTTGGCAGCCGCGCTCCCGATGGCACAGTGATCTACGGATTCTCGTTCGACAACTACGTGCGCCTCTCTGGGGTACGTACCGAGTGTGCTGACGGCAAATCTATTTGCCTCGATCCCATTTATATCCAAATTCTATCGCGCTCGTTGAGTCTGGCCTTCAACACCACTGTGCTGGCGATCATGATGGCCTATCCGCTGGCTTATTTCATCGCCCGTGCCCCAGTCAAAAAACGCAACACTTTTCTCTTTTTGATCCTGGTACCGATGTGGACGAATTTCGTCATCCGTGTCTACGCCTGGATGATGTTGCTGCGCACGCAGGGTGTAATCAACAGCGCGATTGGCTGGTTGGCTGGATTGGTGGGGCTGCCTTTCACGCCTTTTGAGATGCTCTATACCCAGGGGGCAGTGTTGGTCGGTATGATTTATGAGTTTTTACCCTTCATGATCCTGCCAATCTATACTTCGTTGGAAAAGATTGAGCTTTCGCTATACGAGGCCTCGGCAGACCTGGGGGCGAGTCCTATCCGCACTTTCCTGCGTATGACGCTACCGCTCTCCATGCCAGGGGTGGTGGCTGGGACGATTCTGGTCTTTGTGCCGGTGATGGGCACTTTCATCGTCTCCGATTTGCTGGGTGGGCGGCAGATCGTGCTGGTCGGCAACTTGATCCAGAATCAATTTCTAATCGCCCGCGACCCAACCTTCGGCTCGGCAGCTTCGCTGGTGCTGATGACCCTGACGCTGATTGTGACCTATTTCTATACGCGCAAATTCGGTTTTGGGGAGGAGATCATCGCAGCATGAACCCGCACCGCCGCTCCCCCCTGGTCGTTGTCTCTACTGTGCTGGTGTATGTTTTCTTGTATGCACCGGTGGTGGTTTTGTTCTTATTCGCCTTCAATTCCTCGAAAACCAATGTACTCTTCGAGGGATTCATCACACAGGTCGGGCCGACCGAGATCGACTCTGGAAATGTCATCCAGAGTCCTTGCGGCGCGTTTCACTGGTTCTGCGAACTGGCGAAAAATATCGAGGTCCGCAAGGCTGCCCGCAACACACTCACCATCGCCTTTGTGTCGACGATTATATCGACGCTAATCGGTACTTTGGCGGCGATTGCCTTACAGCGCTACAATTTTAAATTAAAGACATTCTCGGAGGTTTCGCTATATATCCCCATTGTCATCCCAGAAATTGTGATGGGCATCGGCATTTTGGTCTTATTCAGTCAGATGTTTACCCTGTTGAACAGTGCCCTCAGCCTGAGTGGCGACAGCCAGCTTACCCTGGGATTGGCTACCGTTATCGTCTCGCATATCGCTTTTAGCATCCCCTTCGTGACGCTGGTGGTGCGAGCGCGGTTGCATGGTTTTGATAAATCGATCGAGGAGGCTTCGATGGATTTGGGCGCCAACGAAATCATCACTTTCTGGCGCGTGACCCTGCCCTCGATCATGCCCGGCGTGCTCTCCGGAGCGCTGCTAGCCTTCACCCTCTCGCTGGACGATTTTGTGATTACCTTTTTTACCACCGGGCCGGGCGCCTCTACGCTGCCGATCTATGTCTACGGATTGCTGCGCCGCATTGTCACTCCGCAGGTCAACGCCCTCTCGGCGGTGTGGATTTCGATTGTGCTGGTCGCCGTCTTTTTTACGCAGCGCTTACAAGCGAGGGCAGATTGACAATCTGTTTTAGCTATTATGGTCTTACGGGCATATGGCAGGTATGGATACCTGCCGGCGAAGGCGGTTTCCTGAAAACCGCTCTACTTTCAATCCATATATCTTAACAGGAGGCAGAAATGAAAAAAACAATGTTATGGAGATTGTTGGCAGCGATGATGGTACTCAGCTTGCTGCTGGCAGCCTGCGGCGGTGGTGGTGGAGCACCTAGCGCAGGCGAGGCCGAGGAATTTGTCACCGGCTCGGGTTTCGTTTGCCCTCAGCCGAATCCGCGCGTCGAGGTCACCTCGAAGGAGTTGAATCTCTTTGTGTGGACGGAGTACATCCCGGTGGAGTGGAAGGAATGTTTCGAGTTGGTTTACGGCATCAAAGTGAACCACGACGAGTATTCCAGCAACGAGGAGATGTACGCCAAGCTGTCTGCTGGAGCTACAACCTACGATCTGATTCTGCCTACCGACTACATTGTCTCGTTGATGGTCGGCCAGGGGATGCTCCAAGAGTGGGATCATGCCAAACTGCCGATGCTGGAGAATATTGATTCCGGCTACAAAGACCTGCCCTTCGATCCCGGCAATAAGTACACAATCCCCTACATGGCCGGCACGGATGCCCTCGTCTACAGTGTGGAGCGCGTCGCTACCCCGCCAACATCCTGGGCTGATTTGTGGAATCCCGACTATGCTGGTCGCTTGGTTTTGCTCGATGACCCCCGCGTGGTGATTGGCTTCACGTTGCTGACCCTGGGCTACGATCTCAACACCAAAGATCCGGCTCAATTGGAAGAGGCTAAAACGAAACTGTTGGAACTGATCCCCAATGTCAAGCTCTTCGACAGCGACAGCCCCAAGACGGCTCTCATCGCCGGAGACGTGGATGTGGGCAATGTCTGGAACGGCGAAGCATTCACTGCCCAGCAGGAAGACCCCAATTTTGAGTATGTCTTCCCCAGCGAAGGCACTATCTTGTGGCAGGATAACTGGGCAATCCCAGCCAGCGCCCCGCACCTGGATGCCGTCTATGCCTGGGTAAACTATATTGAGCAGGGTGATATGTTCTGGATGATGTTGCGCGACTTCCCCTACACTGTGCCCAATGCTGCCGCTCTGGAATACGCCAAAGAGAACGAGACTGAGTTGTACGATGCCTATATCAACTCGCCGATCACCAACACGCCTCCCGAAGTACTGGCCAATGGCTTCTTCATGGAAGATGTCGGCGAGGCCACCCCGCTCTACGACCAAATTTGGACGGAGGTTAAGGGCGAGGAGTAATTCCCAATCGTGAGAAACCCGTTTTCTCCAAGAAAACGGGTTTCTATTGCAAAGGAGGTTGCTATGGCTTATGGATACAATGGAAAGATCCTGCATGTTGATTTGACTCACGGCACGCTGGAGATAGAAGAGCCCCCTGAGAGCTTTTACCGGAAGTATATGGGCGGCAGTGCGATGGGGCTATATTACATCTTGAGAGATATGCCCGCAGGTGTCGATCCTCTATCGCCGGACAACATACTCACATTAATGGCTAGTGTGACGACGGGAGCGGCTATTTCTGGGCAGAGCCGTATCAATGCGAACGCAAAATCTCCTATGGGCGGAGCGATCGGCGATTCGCAATCGGGTGGTTTTTTCCCCGCGGAGCTCAAGTTTGCTGGTTTTGATGGCATAGTCGTCAAAGGACGCTCAGAGAAACCGGTTTATCTCAGCATTTTATTTGGTGAGGTAGCTCTTCACGATGCTTCCCATTTGGTTGGTAAGGTGACCGGTGAGGTAGATGCGCTCCTTAGGGATGAAGTGAATGAGCCCAAGGCAGAAGTTTTGCAATACGGGCCTGCCGCAGAAAACGGCGTGCGCTTCTCCAGCCTGGTGAGCATGGCAAATCGCAACAATGGGCGAACAGGTATGGGACTGGTGATGGCGAGTAAAAACCTCAAGGCCATTGTGGTGCGAGGCAAAGCCAAGGTACAAATCGCCGATCCCAAAAAGCTGGTGGAACTCAACCGCAGTGGGCCAAAGTTATTGCCTGAAAATCCCGATGTGGATGCTCTCTTCCAGCATGGCACTGCTAATGTGCTGATGCCACAAAATACGACGGGCACGTTGCCAACCTTCAACTACAACGAAGGTCAATTTGAGTTCTGCGAAGATATAAGCGGCGAGCGCATGACCGAGACAATCCTTAAGGATCGTGATACCTGCTATGCATGTGTGGTGCGCTGCAAACGCGTGGTGGAGATCACTGAGGGAGCTTACAAAGCAGATCCCCTTTATGGTGGCGCGGAGTATGAAACCCTATCCACGTTCGGCTCGTATTGTGGTGTTAAGGATTTGGAGGCAATTTCTTTAGCTAACCAAATCTGTAATATGTACGGAGTGGACACGATCTCATGCGGTGCGACCATTGCTTTCGCCATGGAGTGCTATGAGAAAGGCATAATCGGACCAAGTGAGACTGGTGGTATCGAATTGCGGTTTGGCAACACCCAGGCTATGCTGGATACGCTCCAGCAAATAGTTGAAAACACTGGTCCACTTGGCAAGGTGCTCTCGCAGGGTTCTGAGCGGGCAGCAAAGGTGTGGGGTCCAGCGGCTGAAGATTGTTTGATTACAGTCAAAGGCGAGGAAGCCCCAGCCCATATGCCTCAGGCTAAGAAATCGCTTGCCTTGATCTACGCTGTCAACCCCTTCGGTGCAGATCACCAGTCCAGCGAGCACGACCCTATGTACGAGGAAGATTGTTTGCCGCTTTACCTTGAGCGATTGGCAGAGCTGGATTTGAAGGATGTGCCTCCCTATGGATCTTTAGGACGGGAAAAGGTACGCTTCGCCACTTACACCCACATCTTCTACAGCCTGCTGGATACCTTGGAGCTGTGCCAATTCGTTTGGGGACCTGCATGGACGCTTTATGGGCCTTCAGAAATAGTTGAGTTCGTGCGCGCGGTGACTGGTTGGAATGTCAGTTTGTTCGAATTGGTGAAAGTTGGTCAGCGCCGCTTGAACATGCTGCGTGCGTTCAATGCCCGCGAAGGCTTTAGCAGGAAAGATGACAAGCTGCCCAAGAAGTTTTATAAGGCGCTTCAAGGAACCGGTCCAACGGCTGGCGTGGCGATTGATCCTGCGGAGTTTGAAGCTGCCCTCGACATGTACTACCAACTCTTAGCTTGGACTCCGGATGGCACCCCCACCCGGACTGCCCTGGCAGATTTGGGTATTGAGTGGGTGGCTGATACAGTAGGTGTTTAGTAGATACAACTCAAGAATGAGTGTAGAGAGCATTACCTGATATAATGCGCTCTCTACACTCATGCCTATCATTCATTTAGATAAAAAAGAGCATAGTCTTATGAGCTACGAAGACGTAATTCCTTATGTATCCCCTGTTTGGACGAGATATACACCCATCATCGCTGAGCGTGCTGAAGGGTGTTATATCTACGACCAGGACGGGTCCGCTTACCTGGACTTTACATCTGGTATCGGCGTGACCAATACTGGTCACTGCCATCCGCGAATAGTCGAAGCCATTCGCAAACAAGCTGGCTTGCTGCTGCATGGTCAGGTAAATATCGTATATCACAAGCCGCTACTTGAGCTGATCGAAGAGCTGCGCAAGATAACACCTCCAAGCATTGATGGATTCTTCTTTAGTAACTCAGGTGCAGAGGCGATTGAAGGGGCGATGAAGCTGGCGCGCCAGGCGACCGGCAAACCTAATATCATCGTATTCCAGGGTAGTTTTCATGGGCGCACGGTTGGAACCATGTCATTGACCACCTCAAAGACCATCTACCGCGCAGGTTACCAGCCGCTCATGCCGGGTGTTTTTGTCGCTCCGTTTCCATATGCGTACCGCTATGGCTGGGATGAAGAGAAGACCAGCCAGTGGTGCCTGGAGGAGCTCGAATATCTCCTGGTATCCCAAACAGCACCTGAGGAGACTGCTGCTCTGCTTATTGAAGGAGTGCTGGGTGAAGGTGGATATGTAGTGCCGCCAGTTAGCTTTATGCGTGGTTTGCGTGAAATTTGCGACCGGAATGGATTCTTGCTCATAATCGACGAAGTTCAATCAGGATTTGGGCGCACCGGCTCCTGGTTCTCATTTGAACATTATGGCATCACTCCCGATATCATAGTGGTAGCCAAAGGGCTTGCCTCAGGTATGCCGCTTTCGGGTGTATTCAGCTCACTGGACCTAATGAAAAAATGGGTGCCGGGTACACACGGCGGTACGTACGGTGGAAATGCTGTCGCGGTATCTGCGGCTGTGGCTACTATTCAGGCAATGCGTGACGAAGATATGCTCGGCAATGCCCGCTCGCGCGGTATGCAGTTGATGACCGGCTTGCGCCATTTACAAGAAGAGTTCCCGGTCATCGGTGATGTACGCGGGATGGGGTTAATGATTGGCACTGAATTTCGCTCCCCAAATCGAAAGCCAGATAAGGCGACAGCGAAAGCGGTTATCCATGCTTGCCAGGACCGCAACTTGCTTTTGCTTTCATGCGGTCCGTGGGATAACACAATACGATGGATACCCCCGTTGATGGTGAATCAAAACCAGATTGATGAAGCGCTGGGGATCTTACGTGAATCACTGAATGAGGTAGTAACAGAATAGCAGGAGGTATGCTTTGCAACTGGATAGTCCAGATCGGTTTTTTAGAGTGTGGCGCGTTAATGTGCGGGATCAAAGCCTGGCTATTAATGCCATCCCTGATGCTTGGATCCCTTTAGGTGGACGGGGCTTGTTGGCGCGCATCCTATTGGATGAAGTCAACCCTACCTGTGCACCTCTGGGACCTGGGAATAAGCTGATTTTTGCACCAGGTTTGCTTGTTGGGCATATGCTTTCCAGCTGCGACCGCATTTCAGTGGGTGGCAAGAGTCCCCTGACCGGCGGTGTAAAGGAATCTAATGCAGGCGGTTCGACGGGCTTGCAAATGACTCGCCTAGGGATCAAGGCATTAATTATCGAGGATGCACCACAGGAGTCAGGATGGTGGGTTTTGCATCTATCTCCAGCTGGAGCCCGTTTTGACCCTGCGGACGACGTGGTTGGATTGGGCGTGTACGATTCTGCCCCCAAATTGCTTGAGCGTTATGGTCAGCACGTAGCTATTGCCCTCATTGGGCCAGGTGGTGAGATGCGCCTCTCGAGTGCGGGTATCCAGAACCTGGATAAAGACAAGGTGCCTGCGCGCATCGCGGCTCGTGGCGGTCTAGGAGCTTTGATGGGGTCAAAAGGTCTCAAAGCGATCATCATCGATGCGAAAGATGGTGAAAAACCTCCCATAACCAACCTTGAAGATTTTCGCAAGGCTCAGAAAGAGTTCAACAAAGCGCTCTTAGCCCACCCGCAAACTAAGATCTACGCCGATTATGGAACTGCAGCCATGCCGCGCATGTCCAATGGATTTGGGGGGTTGCCAACCCGCAATTTCTCGGAGGGTACTTACGAGAACGTCGAGAAAATTAGCGGCGAGCACATGCGCCAGTTATTGTTGGCTCGCGGGGGCGACAGCGATACAACGCACGCTTGCATGGCTGGCTGTACAATTCGTTGCTCGAACATCTTCGGTGGTGATGACGGGAAAGCCATCGTGTCGCCACTTGAGTATGAGACGATTGGCTTGCTAGGCCCGAACCTGGGTATATCTGAGCTGGATGACATTGCCAGAATGTGCTATCAAATAAACGATCTTGGTTTGGATACCATCGAAGTGGGGGCTGCTCTGGGCGTCGTTGCTGAAGCTGGATTGCTGGCATTTGGTGACAGTGCTCGGGCGATGGAGCTGATCGATGAGATTGGCAAGGGAACACCTTTAGGGCGCGTGCTGGGCAACGGCGCAGTCACGACGGGAGTAGTTTTCGGTGTTGAGCGTGTGCCGGCAGTCAAAGGGCAGGCGATGTCTGCCTACGAGCCTCGGGCTATCAAAGGTACGGGAGTTACTTATGCCACCTCGCCGCAAGGGGCTGATCACACCGCTGGCTTGACCATTCGCGCCAAAATCGACCACTTGGACCCGGCTGTGCAAATTAATGTGTCACGTAGTGCCCAGATCAATATGGCTGGTTACGACACCCTGGGGGCTTGCGTTTTTGCTGGATTTGGCTTTGCTGCAGCTCCGGAAACAATACGAGATTTGCTTAACGCTCGATATGATTGGCAGGTCGGTGCAGATATCCTGCAAGTGTTAGGTAAGGAAACCCTCAAGCTAGAGCGGGAATTCAACCTGGGGGCTGGTTTTACCTCAGTTCACGACCGAATCCCTGAATGGATGACTCGCCAGCCGCTACCACCACACCAAGCCGTATTCGATGTGTCTGAGAATGAATTGGATGAGTTTTTCAACTGGTAAGTTTTGAGAGTTACTGTTCACCTTCACACAATATTACAAAGGCAGACACCCGAGGGTCTTGTGCGCCGTCTGGAAGTATCACTTCCAGATGCCAGCACCGTGGGTGACTTGCTAAGCGCAATGGAGATTACTATGCCTCTCGATTCGCTCTTGCTAGCGGTCAATAGTCGTGTAGCTGAGGTGGAACAAGTATTGAGGGATGGCGATCAAGTGAATATTATGCCAGCAATTTCAGGGGGCTCGTTAAATGCTCGGTAAAAGAATGAGGTTCATTCCTGCGCAATCTGATTTATATTAATCTCAATCGAACTATAAAATGATTTGGATCCCGTCCGGGTCCTTTATTAGTGCACCTGAAATCAGACTGCTTGGCGAATACTCCTCGATAATTTGTCCTGTGTCCTGGATTCGCTGCAGTAAAATTTGGCGCGCATTCTCATCAGGCAGATTCAACTTGAAGGCGATCAACCCCACTGCTTCAGGCGGTGGGGGAGGAGCATTACGGCTGGTCCATATATTCAACCCTAAATGATGATGGTATCCACCAGCAGATAGAAAAAGCGCACCCGGATAACCGCGCTGGGTGACATCCAAACCGAGCAAATCTGAATAAAATGCTTCTGCCCGCTCCAGATTGGATACTTGCAGGTGAACGTGCCCGATATCGGTTCCGGCGGCGATGCCATCCCACACTTTACCGTCATTTTCTGATTCATTGAGCAGATCTTGCAAATCCAAGGGATCTGTAGACATAGCAATCTGACCATCTAACTTGGGCCATTCTTGGCGAGGGCGGTCTACGTATAGCTCAATGCCGTTATCATCAGGATCGGGTAGGTAGAGCGCCTCGCTAACTAAGTGGTCAGCGGCACCATGAAAAGGTATTTGGTGCTCTAGTGCTCGTCGGAACACCCGGCTTAATGCCTGGCGATCAGGCAGGCGGATAGCAACGTGATACAACCCGGTGGTATGGGGAGGCCTTGGGAGAACACCGATCATGGTGGACAGTATCATTTGCGCAGGTGGTTCTCCGCTTGCAGACAATACCACGGTTAAGCCTTCCTGCTCGATGATACGAAATCCGAGGATATCTTGGTAAAAGAAGAGTGACCGCTCTAGGTCGGTGACCATTAGGTGGGTATAGCCAATGTGAGTGTTTTCAGGTAAAGATTGCGTACTTTTCATTGCTTTATAATTAGAGCAGTTGGGTAGGCGATGCCCACCCAACTAGTCCATCGATTGTGTATACTCTATAAACCAAAAGGAATTTATTGTATTGTCCCAAGAAGGCGTGGGAACCAGTATTTTAAGACCTCTTGAGCGGGTTTTCCACGCACTGAAGCGGATTTGTCTTGAAGCATCACAGGTAGATAGTATCCTCGGCTGATAAATCCGGTGATCCAGCTGCGACCATTGATGGCGCTCAATAACCCGCTATAGATGTCTGCTTGTTCGCCTAAATCGATGGGAAATCCTGATACATCAGGATTTGGTCGGGCAAGAGCGCTAGCGTTTAAGCAACCATCAGGAAGACCGTTCAGACAGCCCAAAGCCGCGCCATCAACGGACGGATATTCTACTCCAATCATAATGGCCTTGCCAAAGCGCGCCTGTAAAGGCAAAACCCCAGTGTCCAGCAGCTTGGCAGCCTCGGCCTGTAAATCCGGTCTCCCTGAATTGGTGACGGTGGATAATTGTGGGTTGAAATGTACGTAGATACGATCTACAGAATCCAAGAAAACAGGTGGGTTGTTTGTAGCTTGTGAATAAGGTATCGCCCATATGATGACGCCACCGAAGTGTGTACGGACTTCCTGAATGAGATTACGCCAGCGAGTTTCTGCATCTGCCGGCACTCCTGATGGTGTTCCGTCTGTTAATGTGCCGTTAGGCATAGCGGGCAGTAGCCAGTCTCCGCCTAAAATCAGGGCTTGTGCATCGTTGCGCGCTGCCAGGTCGGCGTGATGCAGAGCAAAGATGCGGTAACGCTCAAACCATACAGACCACCACGGAAAATCTCGTTTGGCCTCTGCCCACCATTGATTCGTTGGTGAGGGCAACTGTGCGATGGGGTAAATTGCAACGCTCAGGTTGCGCTGGCGCGCTTGCTGAATGTTATCCTGAATATCATACCAGGGAGAGTCGCGCCCACTTGCTAATTCCAGAATAGGTGGCGTATTGCGTGTATAAGTCCAGGTTGGGGTCAGGAAAACCCAATTGGCGCCGAGCCCTTGTAATTCAGTCAGCGCTTCAGGAGCGCGGGGTTTCCACGTAGGATGATAGCCAGGCTGCATCTCTATTCCAGCCATAAAATGAGAGCCGACCGTTGTCACATCAGATGGGTCAACCGCAACGGTGATCGGGTTTGAATCCAGCCACGCCCAGGCATCCACTTGATCCTTCATGGTTTGTTGAAACAAGCTGGAATTGATCGGATACCCGTTACTTGCCGGGCCCATTGTTTGGGTATCATCAGCTGCCCCACACTGGTCGTCCCGGCAGTAGCGGTAACTCATACTGCCTATCGTTTGCAACGGGTTGTTTAGAACGAAAGCCCAACGATTGTTCCCAAGGTGCCACATTGGAATAGGTTCTGTCCAGCCATAAAGAGGCCTGAACTGTATCGAAACAAAGTCATCCACTGGAGTGTTTGCTGGGACGTTCACATCGAAGGTAATTGGTGCAGAATCGGGGGCTAACCAAGAATCCACTGTATCCTGGATAATGACATCACTTTCTGGGACAATGAGCTGCCGGACACGTCGGCTGCCATCCTGGTTAAGTTCAGTATTCCAATAGCCATCTCCAAGCGTGTAGGTGTAACGCACATCTGCGCCTGCGGGTAGAGATATTTGTATGTTGTATCGCCCATCGGGCAGAAGATTTAGCACTGGCATACGTGATGCCACCGTGTTAACTCCTCCCGCTAGATCACCGAATGTATTTCCCAATTGGACCAGGTTGCCAGCGATGCGGATGGGTACAGCTGGGATGGTGCCGGCGGGGACGTTTACCTCAAAGGTGACATTCACAACCGGGGCCTGAGCTAAGCGCAGTTCCGCAGGTGTCGTAGATTCAGGCGCGATAACCGCCCCTTGTTGGAAAGTGCGATAAGTCCCGTCGAGAGAGTAGGCAACCAGGTTGTGCGTACCCGGCGGCAATCCCTCAAGCAAGTATGAGCCATCTGAAGTGGTAAGCGCTTGCGAGCCGCCAGCGACAACCAGCAGGTTGGTAATTGGTTGACCGTTTTGTGAATCAAGAGCCTGCCCATTGATGCGCCCAGTGGAGCCTTCGTATTTTGTGTCTGTCCAGCGGGTGACCACGTCCTGAACTATGCCTGGGCCTTCGACGTGATACAGCCTGTAGCGCATCTGGCGTCCATCAGAGACATGCTCCTCTAC
>DATCYX010000019.1:0-7905 GCA_036526235.1 Anaerolineales bacterium
GGGCAAAACGCTACGTACACCATCAAGGTCAGCAATTCAGGGTCGGCAGCGGTGACTGATGTAGAAATGACGGATACCTTTTCCCAGTATCTGGATATTGTCAGCGCTTCGACCAACAAAGGTAGCCGGGATATCAATGAATCTTCTCGTAGGGTAACGGCGTCGATAGGCACTTTAAATGCTGGCCAGACGGCGACCATTACAGTTGTTGCAAAGGTTAACAACGTTGCCCGGGCGAATCTGACGGTAAGCAACTCAGCTAGCGTAACGTATAAATTCGGGGGCTCGAGCTTTACAAAATCTTCGTCGTCTGCTTCATTTCAGATCGTCTTTTCGTCCACCTTACCTGGCACCGGTGGAATAGAATTGCCTACCAAATCTGCGGAAACACCTGGATTGCAGGGTTACTTAGTTGCCCTGATCAGTGCAATCCTGCTGGCTATGGTTGGATTTGTCGCTTTATGGATGGGAGTCCAAGCCAAAGCAAGCCAATCTAATTGGGCCAGTTTTACGCTTCGCTTTAGCTTGATGTTCTTTGTATCCGCGGTGTTTTTTGGTCTGGCAGCCTGGGGTTTATATGCGCTAACGGGTAATCCATCTGCTTCAGGGTTGATGGCGCGAGTGAAGCCGGAATGGGTATTGAAGGCGACTCCGGTAATGCCAGAAGATCCACCCTGGGTATGGTCTCCTATTGAAGGCGAACCGGAAGTCCTGCCGGATTTCCCTATTCCTGAACCCACAGATGTGGCTCCAGACTCAAATGGCAATTCGCCAGATACCAGCCCAGTTACCCGTATCGTTGTGCCGATTCTAGGTATCGATACGGTGGTGAAGTATGTGCCTTATGATGGATTTACCTGGTTAATTGGTGGATTGCAACACGAAGTCGCCTGGATGGGGGATACTTCCTGGCCAGGATTGGGTGGTAATACTGGGTTAGCTGGTCACGTGAGCTTGCGAAATGGGCGGGATGGCCCCTTCCGCTATCTGGACTCATTGCAACCAAATGACGAGATCATGCTTTACACCGAGGAAAATTTGTATATTTACAAGGTGAACGCAAGAAGCGTGGTTTCCGATTCTGATATGTCAGTCATCCAGCCGACGGAAAACCCGAGGCTGACCTTGATCACTTGTATAAATTTCGATCGAGAGAATGGGGTGTACCAAGACCGTCTAATCGTGCAAGCCGATCTCCTGAGTGTAACATCCTTGGCAAAAGCCATTCGAGGAAATTGAGCATTCCAGAATATCTTTCATTGGTGATACCTGGTGGCTTCTAATTTGGCTCATTCAGAATATCCAAGAAAATTCCGGGATTAGACCCATCTAATCTAGCACCTCACACTCCCAATCTAAAAAAACCCAACATATCTGTTTTGTTACACTGTAACAAAACAGATATTTTTTCGTTTTGATATTTGGATCACTTAGTCTCAAAATATATTGGTTTTAATATCTGGAGGAATAAGGTGGACTCTCCACTCGTTCTCTTTGCAGACGATGATTACGACAGCCAACAATCTGTGTGTTTGGTTTTAGAAGAGGCAGGGATGAATGTCGTCTTCGCTGAGAATGGCTCTCATGCCTTGGATCTCTGGCACAAACACCCGGTGGACGCTGTTGTGCTGGATGTCATGATGCCAGACGTGGATGGTCTTGACGCCTGTCGGCAAATTAGGCGTGAGTCGAATGTGCCGATTATCTTGCT
Source organism: Anaerolineales bacterium (assembly GCA_036526235.1). Classification (GTDB taxonomy): domain Bacteria; phylum Chloroflexota; class Anaerolineae; order Anaerolineales; family UBA4823; genus DATCYX01. The sequence continues at coordinate 1,712 of DATCYX010000019.1, forward strand.
GACCGCTCGCGGAAGAGAAGAAGATATCATTGCTGGTTTTAATTCTGGCGCAGACGATTACATTGTCAAGCCTTTTCGCCCTCGCGAGCTGGTTGCTAGGATTGGGGCTTTAATGCGCCGGACAGCAGGGAGTTCCTGGTACAACCGCAAGCAATTGGCATTTGATAGCCTGATCTTAGACCTTGAATCGCGCTGCGTAATCCAACGCGATCACCAGGTTGAAATTTCTCCGATGGAGTTCCGCCTGCTCAAATATCTCATGCAAAATGCTGGAAACGTAATTAGCAAGGAAGAATTACTTCATGATGTTTGGGGATATCAGGCTTCTTCGGGAGACATGAATCTCATCGAGGCGACAGTTCGCCGCTTGCGCCAAAAGGTGGAGTCCGATCCTTCTCGGCCGCGTTATATCCAAACCGTGTGGGGGGCGGGCTACCGGTTCGGTGATTAATTGTGCCTGAATAGACCTTTAAATTTATACCTCTCGAAAAATCCATTTGCCCCCGACCATAGTTGCTAGGGGGCGAATTTCTTTTATAGTAGCTGGATCACAACGAAATGGATCATTATCAAGTATGGTGAGATCGGCCAGGAAACCAGGCATTAACTTGCCTAGTTGGTTTTCTAGGTATGAGGCATAGGCAGGGCCGGAAGTAAAACCCAGCAACGCATCAGAGATAGTGAGCTTTTGAGCCGGGTACCAACCTTGTGGACCAGGACTTCCATCCGGCCGTCGGCGGGTCACAGCGGCGTGCAAACCCCAGAACGGGTTGGGCGATTCAACCGGCGCATCCGACCCAAAGGCTAGGGATGCCCCGTGTTCTAATTGTGTACGCCAAGCATACGCCAATGCAGCCCTGGACCCCCAATATTTATCTGCCATGAGCATATCTGATGTCGCGTGGATGGGTTGCATCGAGGCGATGATGCCTAACTCTGCTAGGCGTCTAGTGTCATCTGGATGAATCACCTGGACATGTTCAATGCGGTGCCTCAAGGGAAATCGAGGGAAAGAATGTGTTGTATTCTGCTCTTTCTCATACGCTCGCAGTTGGGTGAATGCATTCAGCACTTCGTGGTTGGCGCGGTCCCCAATGGCATGTACCGCTATACATAAACCATTGTCAATTGCCATGCGACCCTGTTCGAACAGCTCTTCTGAGTCTAATAAGAGCATGCCACGGTTGTCGACCTCACCTTCATAGGGTTGCACCATGGCTGCAGTGCGCGGGCCGAGAGCTCCATCAGCGAAAGCTTTAATGCCGCCGATGCGCAGGTAGAGGTCTCCGAAGCCAGTTCGCAACCCAAGCGCGGCAGCATAGGGCAGATCTTCTAGTGGGATACTCTTGACCACGCGTAGAGTTAGCTCTTCGCGCTGGTGTAAGATTTGCAGAGCCGAAAAACAACGCCGCCGATCGAAATCGTGAAGCCCGGTCAGGCCCATCCTCGCCAATTTTGGTAAGACATCCCGAATAGCCTGGGCTACCTGTTGCGGGGTGGGCTCAGGGAGAGCTTGTTGGACCAACTCCATCGCCCCTTCGAAAAGGATGCCGTTTGCCTCGCCATGCTCATTTCGGCCGATCCGTCCCCTGGGTGGGTCAGAAGTGTGCGCGCCGATGCCTGCAGCTTCCAAGGCTAGGCTGTTTGCCCATGCAGCGTGCAGCGATTTGGCTGTCAAATATACTGGGTTTTTGGGAGATACTGCGTCGAGGTCGGTGTTGTTGCCGAAGCCCTCAGGCCAATCATTTTGGTTCCAGCCATGCCCTAACACCCATTCTCCCGGTGGCATCTGCTGAGCTCGCTCAGCGACCCTACGCTCGCACTCAGCACGCGTTGGAGTTTCGCAGTCCACCATTTGCTTTGCCAGAGCATATTGTTCTAGGTGAAAATGCGCATCGATCAGGCCGGGGATGAGCGTCTGATGGCGTGCATCCAGGATCTCAACACGATGTCCATCTCCGGCGAATTCGGTTAATATCTCCTGCCGCGCACCCAGCCTCAAAATTCGTTCGCCATCGATGACGATGGCGGTTGCATGGGGCTGCTGCGGGTTGAGCGTATAGATATTTGCGCAGATAAGAACTCTGGTCATTCTTGCAGCAGTGTTTCGAGTAAAGCGTCTAGCTCCTCATCAGAATAGAAGTGGATGACCAGGGTTCCCCCTTTACGCGAGCGATTGAGCTTTACCCGTGTGCCGAGCTTCGTCCGCAGTCTTTCCTCTAAGGCAGTCAGCTCTGGAGATGGATTTGCTTTGGGTGTGGACACAGGACGGAGTCCACTGAGCTTGCGCACGATTTCTTCGGTCTGTCGCACATTTAAATCCTGTTTGAGTATCGTGCGCAGCGCCGCTTCTTGAGCTTCGGGTGTGGGGAGGGCTAACAAAGCGCGGGCATGTCCTTCGCTGATACGACCGTCAGCAAGCGCTTGTTGTACGCGAATGGGCAATTTGAGCAAGCGCAAGGTATTGGTAACCGCGGCTCGGCTCTTGCCAACCCGGTCGGCAATATTTTCATGAGAGAGAGAATATTCCTCAACAAGTTGCCGGTAGGCCTCTGCAGCCTCAAGGGGGGTCAGGTCGGCACGCTGGAGGTTCTCAATCAGAGCCAGTTCCAGGCGTTGTTGTTCATTTACCTCGCGAACGATAGCTGGTACGGTTTCTAAGCCTGCCTGGCGCGCGGCCAGCAATCGGCGCTCACCGGCAATCAGTGTGTAATTGCCGGATAAATTGTCATAACTGACGAGCAATGGTTGCAGAACTCCATGTTCTTTAATAGAGGCAGATAGTTCGGCCAACTCCTGTGGGTCGATCTTTGAACGTGGCTGGCGCGGGTTTGGGACGATGCGGTTTTGAGGGATATAGCTTGTCCCAGTTGAAGTAGGTTGTTCGCTTTCAGGGATCAGGGCTTCGAGACCCCGCCCAAGTCCGGGTCGGCGCGGCATGGTCGTCAAATCTCCTCAGGAATGGGGATGTGCACCCCATCTCTCTCCAAGACTTCACGTGCCAAGGCTGCGTAAGCGACCGCACCTGGAGAAGACGGTGCATAGTAGGAAATCGGTTGCCCATAGGAGGGTGCTTCCGCCAGACGTACGCTGCGAGGGATAACTGTCTCGAACACCTGGTCGGGGAAGAAGCGGCGCACCTCTTTGACTACATCGTTGGCGAGATTCGTGCGACCATCAAACATGGTCAGCAGCACACCGCGAATGCTCAATTGAGGGAATAGTGCATTGCGCACACGGCCTAGTGTCTGGGTGAGCTGGCTCAGCCCTTCAAGAGCCAGGTATTCGCACTGCACTGGAATGATGACCCCATCCTGGGCAGAGACAATGCCATTCAAAGTCAATAGGCCTAACGATGGGGGACAATCGATGAGAACATAGTCGTAGCGATCAATTATGGGATCGAGAGCTTTTTTTAGCCGGGTTTCGCGCGCCAGTTCGGGTACTAACTCAACCTCTGCGCCGGCCAGTTCTGGTGTAGAAGGCAGAATAGAGAGTTTCAGACGCGGATTGTGCAAAATATGACCGGACGCTGGAGATGAGCCAATCAACGCCTCGTAGGTGCCTCCCCGCACGTTATGCTTATCGATCCGCAAACAAGAAGTCGCATTCGCTTGCGGGTCAAGATCCACCAGGAGAACACGCTGACCAAAATATGCAAGGTAAGCGCCCAGGTTTATCGCTGTGGTTGTCTTGCCAACTCCTCCCTTTTGGTTGACCAGCGTGTACGTGCGCGCCATCTATAATACCTCAACCATGCATTCCTGAATTTCTTCCTGGGTGGGGATCGCATCCAACCCGCTGCGAGTTACGGAGAAGCTAGCCAGATACGTAGCAAATCGAGCCGCCTCCCATGGATCACGGGTTGTGTAGAGCCGCACAAAAAAGGCAGCCGCAAAGATATCACCTGCTCCAGTATCATCCACAAATTGAATTTGGGGGGGGCGAAAGCGACGCACATCGCCGTTCCAGTACAGGCGCGCCCCTTGTTCTCTCTCGGTAACAGCTAAAATGCGGCAGGAGGAGGCCATTTCAGCGATGCGATCTTCATCGCCTTCCACGTCTTCCACGCTGATTACTGCAGCGCCCGCTCTCTGCAAGACAAAGGTCGATTCAGGCCATTCGCTGAAGTGAACGTGCCCTTTGGCATCCCAGCCACGCAGGAAGCCTTGCGGAGTGACACCGATCAATGCGGACGGGAAATTACGGATGAGAGACGGCTCAACCTCCTGGACTAAGGGGCCCAGATGGACTATGGCGGGATTGCGCCACGGGTCGGGTACAAGATTGAAACCCAAATTGGGGGCTACATTGTGGATTACTTGCACACGCCCTTCGGGTGTGTGGATATTTTCAAAGATGGTGCTTTTATCGGTTGGAAAATTGGCGATTGGGATGTGGCGCAGCGGCCCCAACGGAATTTCCTCTCCCCAGGAGGTGACAACACCTACCCGAAGACCTAAAGCATGAGCAGTAAGGGTTGAGTAAGCCGCGGTGCCTCCCAGGCGATAACCATCTGGGGTCAGATCACAAGTCAGGTGGCCGATTACCAAATAATCTATGGGGTCAAGGTTGGCGGGTTTATGCATAGGTCAATTATACTCGAAAGAAATTCGCACTTATTTTACAATAATGGGGAGATAAACTTGATCCTCTTCAATCCATAAGAATGTAGCAGTAAATGCGCCCCAATTGCCATCGGCATCCAAGCCGCGGACGAACAAAATATGGCGTCCTGACGCTAAGCCTGTTGTATCAACCGAAGCCATGACTGGTTCGCTGGGCTCGTCAAAGCCGCCATCCTGGGCGGACATCGCAAACGAGACGGGCGTTGTAGATGATACCCAGGGGGGCACATCAATATAGTATTCCGCCGCCACGATAGATTGTGTTAATTCACCGCCTGAATAAAAGGAATCATCGATCGTGGCGCTTAAAATTACTTCCTGTCCTTTCACTGCGAACTTTGGCGAGATATTGACAGCCATGCTATCTGGTCCGGCGGGTGTTTGGTAGGGTGTGCGGACGATTTTGGCTGCATAGAGTAGTGCGGCTAGATTATCTGAGAGGATATCCCCTTCGAAGGTAGAGCAACTCTGGAAAAAAGCGGTGCCCAACTCGAAGGTATATCCTGCAATTCCGAGCTCACCATAGGCGAAATCGTCAGTTGTGCCGTCAGTGGGGTAGAGTTCGATGGATTGCTCTGGCGTGTATCCATTGAAATAAGCGAACTTCCGTCCAAGGGTGCGAAGAGCTTCATGATTCGGGGGAGCATCATATGTGAAGCCCCATGGCCACAAGACTAACTCGCCGTAGCTGTGCAGATCGATGAAAACGCCGCTAGCATCGGCTGGGGCAGGCGAGGACAGGGCGTCCTCCCTCTGGTCGGGATAGATCGAGCGGACGTAGTTCTGAATGGCTTGCGTCTCCGGTTCAGAAGCTGGAGCTGGTCCCCGGTAAGTTATGTCACAATGGCGGTCGCTAGAGCCGTTGCAACAACCCCATAAAAACTCAAAATTGCGGTTTAGATCGGCGCCACGCGAGTCTGTATCCGAGCAGTAGTTGTTATCGGTATTTTTGCGCCAGTATTTTCCCGCCTCGGCGCGCTCGCGACCATCTGGGTTACCGTGTAATAGCAGGTGTATCTCGTGGTGATCCAGAAGCCAGGTTGCATCGGGGTCTGTGCCGTAGTTGTTAACAAGGTACTCAGCGAAGCGGGTATTCAACTCAGCTGGGGCGTATTCACGGGCATGGATAGATGAGAGAATGAATAGCTTCGGCTTAGAGCCTGTAACCTGGGCATTGGTTAAGCGAAGCACCATGATATCGTGACCAGAATCACTACCGAACGCGAACTTTTTCCAGCTATCCCCGATATCTATCCAAGTTGCCAGGCCGGGGTGATCAATGGCGATCTGTTGGCCGGTAGCGTAGGTCTCTTCAACAGTTCGGTAACAAGGATAACCAGGGATGCCTGCTTCTTGTTCTGGGAGGGCAAATTGCGGGCGGTGGAGCAGTTCAGTAAGCTCCTGGGCGATCACAACTTGAAGTCCTAGTTCTAAAAGCCACTGGTAGTGGTCTTTATCCACCTCGAGCACCATAAAGCCCTGGTCGTAATTCACTTCCCAGGGCTCAATCCGTTCTGCAACTCGATTTACCTGTTCTCGGTTGGAGAAATAAGCCACCACCACCCA